>JAFAMV010000208.1 GCA_019233055.1 Curvibacter sp. | reverse complement strand
ATGTGGGCAAGCTGCAGATTCCTGCGAAGGTGCTCGAATCGGCGCAGCGCAAGAAATTCGAAGAGGACTTCTTCCGTCAGCATGTGCGTTTCAGCGTCCAGTTTGCGGAAGAGTCCGGCGCCTTCAGTGCCGAGGCCTTGAGCATCATCTCCGACCACCACGAGGCGGTGGATGGGTCGGGCTGGCCGCAGGGCAAGAAGGACACCGGCGTCGGTGCCAGGATCCTGTCCCTGGTGGATCGTTACGATCGCCTGTGTTCGCCGGAGGCCCTGGGTGTCGAGGCGCTGATGCCTGCCGAGGCGCTGGCCCATCTGTTCCGGCATGAGGCCCGGCGCTTCGACGCCCCCTTGCTGAGCCGTTTCGTCAAGCTGCTGGGGGTCTACCCGCCAGGGACCGTGGTCCAGCTCAGCGACGGCTCGCTGGCGCTGGTGGTGATGCCCGGGCTCAACAGCCTCAAGCCGAAGGTCCTGATCTACAGCCCCGGCATGCCCAAGGATGAGGCACCGGTGATCGATCTTCAGGGGGCCGGGGATCTGGGCATCGTCGAGACGATCAGGCCGGCCAGCCTGGCCCCAGACGTGCTGGAATGGCTGACGCCGCAGCAGCGGTTGGCCTATTTCTACTCGATCACCGAGGTCGCAGCCTGATCCCCGGGGCGTCTTTCAGGCGTCCACCGGTTTCGGATCTTGTTTTGCTACATTTTTTACCCACTCTTTACCCAGCCTCGGCAGGCTGTTCTGCGGTGCCTCAGGCGTCCGGCCGCTCGCCTGCCGTCCCAGGGGCGGCGCCCGGATGGCCTGGTTCGCTGGGCCATTCCGGGTGCTGACCCGAGGGGGGGGCCGCGGTCGGATCACTGGCAGGCCTTGTGAGTGGCGGGTGTTTCTGGCATCGTTTGTTCCTGATTTCACAAATTGGCACACCCGGGCGAAAGCGGGGGTCGCAAAGCTACCGGTCTAAACCCAGCATTCCGCTGGGCAGGGCAGCGGGGTTGCAAGCCAGTGAGGGTCTGTGCCCCGACGGGTGCACCTCGCTCGTTTCCCTCCCCACTCTCTGATCGGGCCTGCGCACACCCGCGCCGTTGCGGCGGATGCGATCTGACGGGCGAAGGAGTGGGCAATGGACATCATGGGGACCGAAGGGCCGGTTGGCCTGGCGGAGCGGGAGGCGGACGGGGAGCAGGCGTTGGCGCGCCAGTCAAGTCCGGGCCTGCGTGCGGCAGCGCTTGCGGCGGCCTTGTCCGGCGGCGCCGGGCTGAGTGCCTGCGGCGGCGGTGGCGGGTCGGCACAAGCGCCGGTGGCGGCGATGAGCCGCCTCGCGGCTTCGTCTGCCGCCATTTCCGATGCGTCGGCGGCGCGCTTCCTGCTCCAGGCCGGGTTGGGCATCTCGCGCAGCCAGATCACCCAGGTGCAGTCGTTGGGCTTCGCGGGCTGGTTGGCGGCCCAGTTCGCCACGCCGGCCAGCACCACCAACACGCGCTGGAATTGGTTGAGTGCCCTGGAAGGCAGCAACGACATGACCAGCACCACCAATTTCGATCAGGGGGTCTGGCGCAAGCTGATCCAGGCGCCCGACAGCGATGAGTTGCGTCAGCGGGTGACGCTGGCGCTGTCGGAGATCCTGGTGGTCAGCATGGCGGGGCTCTCGGGTGATTGGACCGCCTACATCGGCAGCGGCTACCTCGATCTGCTCGAGAGCCATGCCTTCGGCAATTTCCGCGACCTGCTGCAGGCGGTGTCGACCAGCGTGGCCATGGCGCAGTACCTGACCTTCCTGAACAACGCCAAGGCCAATCCGAAAACCGGCAGCATCCCGGATGAGAACTACGCCCGTGAGCTGATGCAGCTTTTCACCATCGGGCTGGTGCAATTGAATCTGGACGGGACCCCGGTGACCAGCAATGGGCAGACCGTCGCCACCTATGGCCAGGCAGATGTGATGGGCATGGCGGCGGTCATGACAGGCTGGGTCCTGAATGACAGCAGCAACCGGAGCAACTACCTCTACACCAACAAGGCGCTGGTCCAGAACGCCTCCCTGTGCGATACCGGTGCCAAGAGTTTCCTCGGCACCACCATTCCTTCGGGCACCGATGGGGCCACCAGCCTCAAGCTGGCCCTCGATGCGCTGTTTGCCCACCCCAATGTGGCCCCCTTCATCAGCCGCCAGTTGATCCAGCGCCTGGTGAGCAGCAACCCGAGTCCGGCCTATGTCTCGCGGGTCGCCACGGTGTTCAACAACGACGGCACCGGGGTCAAGGGAAACCTGCAGGCCGTGGTGGCGGCCATTCTGCTCGACACCGAGGCACGCAACGACAGCGCCGCGGCAAGCACGCCCGGCTTCGGCAAATTGCGCGAGCCGGTGTTGCGCTTCCTGGGCTGGGCCCGGGCCTACCGCAACCGCAGCAACGACGCCAGCAGCAGCCTGGTCTGGAACCTCGGCAGCACCGAGAACTCGGCCTACCTCGGTCAGAGTCCGCTGCATTCGCCGACGGTGTTCAATTTCTTCTATCCCAACTATTCGCCGCCCGGCCTCTTGAGCACTGCGGGCCTGCAGGCCCCCGAGTTCCAGATTGCCAACGAATCGTCGCTGGTCGGCTTTGTGAATTTCATGCAGAACTGTGTGGGCAGCAGCTTCACCGCAGCGGCGCAGGTCGACTACTCGTCGCTCACCACCGCACCGGCGGGGGGCGTGGCCCTGGTGAGCAATCCGCCGGCACTGGTCCAGGAGCTGAACATCACACTGGCCGCAGGTCGGCTCAGCGCGTCGGTCCAGAGCCAGATCGCCACCGCCCTCGCGTCGGTCAGCAACCTCACCAACCGCCTGCACGCCGCCTTGGTGCTGGTGCTCTGCGCCCCTGAAACCGCTGTCCAGAAATGAGCCTGCCATGACATCCTCCCTGGCCCGTCGAGATTTCCTCAAACGCAGCATCGCCATGGCCGCCATGGGCTCGCCCTTCGGCCTCAGCCTGGCCGGCATGGCCGACGCTGCAGCCGCCTCTGCCAGCGACTACAAGGCCCTGGTCTGTGTCTACCTGCAAGGCGGCAACGACCATGGCAACACCATCACGCCCTATGACGACGCCAACTACAAGGCCTACCAGGCGCTGCGGCCCACGGTGGCGTTGAGTCAGTCGTCGCTGGCGGCGACGGCGCTGACGGCCTGCAAGAACACCATCCTCAACAGCGCCGGCAGCAGCTGCATGTTTGCGCTGGCGCCGCAGTTGGCACCGCTGTGGCCGTTGTTCAATGCCGGGCAACTCGCGGTGCAGTTGAATGTGGGGCCGCTGGTGGAGCCCACCACGCGGGCCATGTACCTGGCCAACCCGAATGCGGCCACCTTGCCCTACCAGTTGATGAGCCACCAGGCCCAGACGGCCGAGTGGCAGGCCGATGAATCGCCTGCCGGCACCACCGGCTGGGCGGGGCGTCTGAGCGACGTCTATGTGGGGCAGAACGGCAGCCAGTCGGTGCTGACCAGCATCAATGCCTCGACCTTGGGAGCGCCGCTGTTCAGTGGAGGTGTTTCGACCCAGGTCTACACCACCGGGGACACGGCTCTGCTGCCCTCGGTGTCGGCGATTGCCGGCAAGAGCCTGTTCGGTTCGGCGGCCTGTGCCAGCGCCTTGTCGTCGCTGTTGACCTCGGCCAGCGCCGACCCCTTCGAGAGCACCTACAGCAGCCTGTTCTCGACGGCGCTTGCCACGGTCAGCACGGTGAACTCGGCGCTGGCGGGTGCTCCGTCGCTCGCCAGCCAGTTCCCGAACCAGACCCTGCTGGACAAGCAGTTGCAGCAGGTGGCCCGTCTGATCAGCATCGCGCCCGGCCTGGGCATCCGGCGCCAGGTGTTCTTCGTGGCCTTGGGTGGCTTCGACACCCATGACGGCCTGACGACGGCTCATCCCCCGTTGCTGACCCAGTTGGGCAACGCCCTGGCGGGCTTCTATGCGGCCATGGTGTCCTTGGGTCAGCAGAATCAGGTGACTGCCTTCACCCTGTCGGAGTTCGGTCGGGCCATGGAGTCGAATGTGGACGGCTCCGACCATGGCTGGGGCAGCCACCATCTGGTGCTGGGCGGGGCGGTCAAGGGCTGTCAGGTGTATGGCACCGCGCCGATCCTGGCCAATGGCGGCCCGGACGACATCGGTCAGGGCCGCTTCATCCCCTCCACCTCGGTGGATCAATATGCGGCGACCCTGGGTGCCTGGTTCGGCCTGTCGGGAACTCAATTGCAGGCGGCGCTGCCGAATCTGAAGAATTTCCCGTTGCAGAACTTGGGGTTTGTCTGAGTCGAGACGACTTGTTTACAAATTTTGTAATTGGTTTACCCGGAGGCCACGTCCGCTCAAAAGACCCGGTCTATCATTGTCATCAACTTGTCTTTCAAGGCGGGGGTGTTGATGGTGTCGTTGAGCGAAGTGGTGGACAACCCGGCTGGGCAGGCCCTGGTGCAGGCGGTGTTGAACCACTCGGCAGGCTATGTCGAAGAATCATTCGGCCACAGCCTGGCGGGCATCGAAGGTCGTCAATTGTTCGAATTGCTCTGTCACGATGTCGGGGCCCGGCAACGGCGGGTCTATTCGATCGATCTGACTTCCCAGGTGAGCCGTTCCATCGGCTTCATCACCCTGGGGCTGGACTATCCCGATTGGGACGGCGGCTACATCCATTTCCTGGTGCTGGATGCGCGGTATCGGCGCCAGGGTCTGGGTCGTCAGGCGGTCGAGATGCTCGAGGCCCGCTGGGCCGCCAAGGCGCCGAAGATGCGTCTCAAGGTCTATCCGGTGGATGACTCGGCCCTGTCGTTCTGGCGGGCCCTGGGGTATGAGGTGGTCGAACGTTGCCCGGTGAGTTTCGTTCCCAAAGTGGGCCAACCGCATGAGTGCCTGTTTCTCCAGAAGCAACTCCAGGCTTGAGATCGCTTTCTTTCGTTCGGAGCAGACTGGGATTTCTTGCGTCAGCGTGATGAAATACACATCTGGAAACAAATGCCCTGGCTACATTGGAGTGGCGGTGCTGCGGGGAGATTGCAATCTGCCGGCAGGCACCGGGCTCCTGAAGGAAGGATTTGCAGATGAGACTCTGGGTGCTGGTCTTGCTGTCGCTGAGTTCGTTGGCCCATGCGCGAGGCGAGTCCGCGCAAGTGCGCATCTGTCGCGACGCCGGGACCGGGGCGGCCGCCGATCTCAAGTCGGTGGTGGTGCTGGATGGCCTGATCCGTTTCAAGGTCAATCCGGCGGACCACAGCGAGATGCAACTGGTCACCGAGATCATCGACCCCATCGGGCCGGGTGCCGACTGCCGTGAGATCCCGGCCTGGGTGGTGGACAACCCCGCCCAGGAGGCCTTGCCCAAGGCGGGAAGCCGTTGGCGTGCCGATGCCTTTGTGCGCGAGGGGGTGCAGGCGGCGGTGCCGCCGAAGGTGCTTGACGGTACGCCCCACGTGACGCGTGCCGAATTCTCGCCCTACAAGCCCTGGGAGGCCGGGCGTGTGTCATTCAATGTGACGGCGCTGGAGGACTTCAAGCCGATGCCGCGCAATCCGAGCCCGCCGCCGGTCATCCCGCACTGAGATTCAGCAATGAGGGGGCGCTGGTTGCCGGGCGAGGGGCCCCGGCAGGCGATCAGGGCTTGGGGATCTTGCGCAGGTCGTCGTCCGATTCGTCCCCACTCTTGAGCCAGTACAGGATGCAACGGTGCATCACCGGGCCCTGGAGCCAACTGGGCAGCGGGTTCCAGTCGCCCTTGAGGTCGTGCTTGCTGGGGTCCCAGGGCGCGTCCTGGTAGGCCTTCTTGAGCGCGAACTCGATCAGCGGGCGGCTGGCGGTCTCGGTGATCAACCGATGAAGGCCGTCGTAGGCGGCCGCCTGGTGGCTGACCGGATCGAACAACAGGGTATTGGGCAGCTTCAGCATTTCTTCACTGGTGAGTGCGGGCAGCATCTGACGCCTTTCAGGGTGGAGGAATCATTCCGGGGCAAAGAGATCGCCAAGCCGCTGGACCTGGGCCCTGACGCGGTCGGCGACGTCGCCTTGCCCCTCGCCGCTGTCGTGCTCCAGGCGGCAATGCTCAATGATCTGCAATTTCAGATAGGCCCCGCCCATCACGGCCTCGCTGTGGCCGTGGCCGAAACCGAGGCGCAGCAGGCCGTGATCCTGGTGGTCCGGGTCCGGCAAGGCCTCCACGACGACGCCGCTGAGCACATGGATGGCCACCTCGCGGGTCTGGGCTGGCTGGAATTGCCGCAACTGCTTGAGGGCATAGATGATGCGCTGGCTGCGGCTGTCCCGGAGATCGGTGGCACTTTTCATGATGACGGGCTTTCTGTCTTCCAAGGGTGGATTCTGAGGCGGGTCTGCAGACCATAGCAGTGGTCGCCAGTCCGGCGAATGCAATAGGTCAACTCGCTCAAGTATTTTCTGGACAAAACCTGGGCCGGTCAGACCCATGCTTCGGCCAGGCGTTTGGCATTGCGGAGATCAGGCGGCGCATTCGGATTGTGGGCCAGGTAAAGGCCTGCTTCGGGTCTTGCGAATCTTCGCCCATGAATATCCCGGCGTGTTTTTCTTGTTACTCAATGTAATCAATTGAGTCGCGAGCAAGGGGCCCATCCAGCCTGGACGCCAGTGGCTCTTCGTGGGGATGGCGAGCCTGGAAGGGATTGCTGTTTCTGTTTATACAAAAAGTCACAACAAAAAAAATGTCTGGATGTGAACTGATGCACGCTTGAGCGGTTGGAAAACCTTGCCCAGTGGTCAATTCGGGCGGCGAGGACCTGCGCCGGAAAACGGCTGTGCAGGGGGCGCCTGCGGGTGACTGGACAGGGTGTGGGCTGGTTGGCCCGCCATGGTTTTGACCGGGCCGGGTGTCTCATCGAGGGGGAGTTTGCAGACATGGTGATCAGTGACATGAAATCGGTCCGTCTGGGCCTTGCAGGTGTTGTCGTGGCCGGGGCCTTGGCGGCCTGTGGAGGTGGCGGGGAGGGCCCGACCACGGTGGCCGCCAGTGCGGCGCAAGTGGAACTCAAGGCGGCTGCTACCCCTGGCGCAAAGGCGGCGCATGTCCTGATTGCCCAGGGGCCTTTGGCCCAGCGTGCCGGGGTGCTCGCGGCCGCGCTGGGCAAACCCCAGCGCCTGCTCGTCGGTCTGGGCACGGTGGATGTGGCGCCCGTGCAGGTGCAGGGCCTGCGTCCTGACATCTATGACCAATACCTCGACGTGATCGGCAGCAGTTCCTGGGTCAACTGGAACAGCCCTGCAGGTGCCTATGTGACGCTGGTGGCGCAACACGCCGATCAACTGGGGGCCATCCCCATGTTCACGCTCTACCAGATGGCGGCGAATGGCGACGGGGTTCTGACAGGTTTGACCAACACCCGATTCATGGCCCAGTACTGGAGCAATGTGCGGCTGATGTTCCAGAAGCTGGGTGCCTACGGCAAACCGGCGCTGGTGAATCTGGAGCCGGATTTCTGGGGCTACACCGATCGCGTCAATCCGGATCCGACCCGGATGAAGGCCTACGTCAGCCTGGACAGCGACTGCAGCACCCTTCCCAACACCGTGGCCGGGGTGGCGGCCTGCCTGGTGCAGACGGCGCGCAAGTACGCGCCGAATGCCTATGTGGGGTTTCCTCCGTCCTTGTTTCCAGACCTGGCAGGTCACGAGTTGGCCTATATGCAGAAACTCGGTGCGGGGCAGGCGGATTTCGTGGTGATGCAGACGCTGGACAGGGATGCCGGCTGCTTCGAGGCCCAGTACCAACCCGATGACTGCGTGCGCGGAGGCAGTGGCTGGTACTGGGATGAGAACAATCAGACCTCACCCAATTTCAGCGAGCATTTCGCCCTGGCATCGAGCTTTCATCAGGGCCTGGCCTTGCCGCTGCTCTGGTGGCAGACCCCCTTGGGGGTGCCTGCGGCCCAGCCCAGCCAGGGCAGTCCATGGCGGGACAACCGGGTCCACTATTTTCTGAACCACGCCAGCGAACTGGTGGCGGCTGGCGGTCTCGGGGTGGTCTTCAGCCCCGGGCAGTCGGCCCAGACCACGATTCAAAGCGATGGCGGACAATTCCGCTCGCTGTCTGCGGCCTACCTTTCGAAACCGGCCGCCCTGCCTTGAGAACCGTCATGGCGGTGTCATCCGGCCTGACTATGGTGACTCTTTATCTGTTGCCACCATTTTCAAAGGTTTGCTCTTGAACTCAGCCGACGATGACCTGATCCGCCGCATCCACCAGGAAGCCCAGGACAGCTATGACGAGGAACTGGAGTTGGAGCTGGAAGACCGCCACATCGATGACCTCGCCGGGGGGGATGCGTGGCTCAAGTCGAACGAATACAAGGAGCGCAGGCGGCAGTACTTCCGTGAACTGTTCCGTCTGCAGGGGGAGCTGGTCAAGCTGCAGGATTGGGTGATGGCCACCGGCCACAAGGTGGTGATCCTGTTTGAAGGGCGTGATGCGGCCGGCAAGGGCGGTGTGATCAAGCGCATCACGCAGCGCCTCAACCCGCGGGTGTGTCGGGTGGCGGCGCTGCCGGCGCCGAACGACCGCGAACGCACCCAATGGTATTTCCAGCGCTACGCAGCCCATCTGCCGGCGGCCGGCGAGATCGTGCTGTTCGACCGCAGCTGGTACAACCGCGCCGGTGTCGAGCGCGTGATGGGGTTCTGCAACGACGATCAGTACGAGGAATTCTTCCGCTCTGCGCCCGAATTCGAGCGCATGCTGGTGCGCTCGGGCATCCAGCTGATCAAGTACTGGTTCTCGATCTCCGACGACGAGCAGCGCCTGCGCTTCCTGGGGCGCATCCATGACCCGCTGAAGCAATGGAAGCTCAGCCCCATGGACCTGGAGTCGCGCCGCCGCTGGGAGGACTACACCAAGGCCAAGGAAATCATGCTGGAGCGCACCCACATCGCCGAAGCGCCCTGGTGGGTGGTCCAGGCGGACGACAAGAAGACCGCGCGTCTCAATTGCATCCACCATCTGCTCAGTCAGATGCCCTACGAGGAAGTGGTACATGCGGCGGTCGAGCTGCCCGCCCGCGAGCGGCATGAAGACTATCTGCGCAATCCGGTGCCGCAGGACATGGTGGTGCCCCAGGTCTATTGAAGAAGAGCTGCGCCGACCGGGGGGCAGGCGTCGGTGCTGCCGCTTCACCGTGTGCCTCACGTCGGTGAAGGGCGATGGGCCCGGCAGCCCGCCGGAGGCGTGTTGATGGTTCCGGCAACAACGCACGCCGGGCGGGGTGCGAGCACGAAAACCCAGGATCGGTTCCAATAGGCAGATGGGCGGGACGGACTGCGGCTGGGGCTGAGCGGCAAGGGCTGGGCCCGTCTTGAGCCCACGGGATCTGTCCTGTCTTGGAGCGGGGTTTCTCCGGTCCAATCACCTTGAGACGATCCTTTTGTTGTCATCCTTCTTCTTCGTCGCCCACCCGGGCGAGCCTGTGCTGCAGGGGCAATACCAGCCTGGAATGGTGTTGCTGTCGGTGCTCGTCGCCATGCTCACCTCCGGCATGGCATTGCAGCTGGCCGGTGTGGCCCGGCGCAGTACCCAATTGGGGCTGTCCCGGGTGGCGCTCGGCACGGGTGCGCTGTCCCTGGGCGCCGGCGTGTGGGCCATGCATTTCATCGGCATGCTGGCTTTCGAGCTGTGCACCCAGGTCGACTATTCGCCGCTGATCACCCTGGGCTCCATGGTTCCCAGCCTGGGCGCCTCCTATGTGGCGCTGCGGGTCCTGACCCGTCCGCAGGTCGATCAATGGCAGCTGCTGTTGGGGGGCGTGCTGGTCGGGGTCGGCATCGGTCTGATGCACTACGGCGGCATGGCGGCCATGCAGATGGCGCCGGTGCTGCGCTATGACCCCTGGTGGTTTCTGGGTTCGCTGGTGGTGGCGGTGGTGCTGGCGGTCCTGGCCCTGTGGATCCGCTTCGAACTGAACCGGCGTCAGCGTCTGAATGCCCGCCAGGCCATCGTGCTGGGCGGGATGGTGATGGGTGCGGCGATATCGGGCATGCACTACATGGCCATGGGGGCTGCGCGTTTCGTCGGACCGGCCCAGCCGGGCTTTGTGCCCGATGTGGGACGCAACAGCAGTCTGGCGCTCACCATCGCCCTGATCACCCTGCTCATCAGCGGCATGGGTGCTGCGGTGAATGCGGCCTTGCGCTTCCGGGAGGTGTTCCGCCACCTGGCCCGCAGCGAAGCCCGTCTGCAGGCGATCCTGAACACCGCGGTGGATGGGGTCATCGGCATGAATCGGCAGGGGCAGATCCTCGCCGCCAATCCGGCTGCAGAGCAGATCTTTGGCCTGCCCTCGGCCCAGTTGGCGGGGAAATCGATCGGCCAATGGGTGCCGGCCCTGCGCGAGACCGAGCCCCAGGAGGATGGGCCCCATCCTGGTCTGGTCCGTTCCGTGCGCGAGCTCGATGCCCGCAGGGCCGATGGGCGCCTGATCCCGATCCGGCTCGCGCTGGGGGAGGCGCCGGATGCCGAGGACTCGCTGTGGGTGGGCTTCATCACCGACCTCAGCGAGCGCCAGCGCATCGAGAACGCCCTGGCCGAGAGCGAGCAGCAGCACCGCAGCCTGATCGCCAACATCCCCGGCGTCACCTTCCGCTGTACCTATCGGCGCGACCGGGGTTGGGGGGAACTCGTGTTCATCAGCGATGCGGCCGAGGCCCTGACCGGGTGGCCGGTGCATGCCTTCACCACGGGAGAGGTCAGCATCGAGGCCTTGACCCACCCTGCCGACCGTGCGGGGGTGCAGGCCCGCCGGCAGGAGGCCTTGCTTGACAAGGGCAGCAGCACGCTGGAATACCGGCTCCTGACCCCGCATGGCGAGCGCTGGGTGTCCGAGACCTCGGCCGCCGTGCGCGACGCCCAGCGCCGGCAGCGCTGGGTCGACGGGATCCTGATGGACATCACCGAGGCCAAGTTGCGCAACGCCGATTTCGAAAGCGTGGTCCGGGCCATTGACCGGGGGCTGGTGGTGATCGAGTTCGACCTGGAGGGACGCATTCTCCAGGCCAATGACAAGTTCCTCCGCCTGGTGGGCTATCGGGCGGACGAGCTGGTCGGCCAGTACCACCGTGTGCTGTGCTGGCCGCAGGAGGTGCGCAGCGCAGCCTACGAAGCCCATTGGGACGCGCTGCGGCGCGGGGAGTTCCGCAGCGGCGAATTCCACCGACGGGGCGGGCAGGGGCAGGACATCTGGATCCAGGCCACCTACAGCCCGATCCTGGATGCCGACGGGATGCCCCGGCGCATCATCAAGTTCGTGTCCGACCTCTCCGGGCGCCACGCGATGGAGCAGGATCTGCGCGAGGCCAAGGAGCGGGCCGAGCAGGCCGCTGCCAGC
>JAFAMV010000127.1 GCA_019233055.1 Curvibacter sp. | reverse complement strand
CTCGGGCGCGGAAAACAGCGTGGCCAGGGTGGCGGCGATGTCGCCATCGCTGCGGCTGAAGGTGGCGGCCATGCGCTCGACCAGGGCGGCCGGCGGGTTGTCCGAGACGAAATAGACGGCCAGCTTGTGGCTGATGAAACGGGCGGTCGCGGGCGCGCGGGCCAGGCGGTCGAGCGCCTCGTTGACTTCGGCCAGCCCGCGGGAGCGGATGGGCTGGCCCAGCAGCACCTTGTCGCCCATGTCGTGGCGCGCCGGGTTGAATTCGAACAGGCCCCGGCGCACATACTGGTCGCGCAACGCCGGTGGCAGCTTGGGCGGTGGCGCGTCCAGCGGGTTCAGGTTGACCCCGACCCCGGTCAACACCCGGGCCAGTTCCTGCACATCCTTCTGGCTGTAACCGCCCTGCACCCCCAGCGTGTGCAGCTCCATCAGCTCACGGGCATAGTTCTCGTTGACGTGGCCCAGGGCATTCTGTTCGTTGTCCAGGTAGCGGATCATCGCCGGGTGGTAGAGCGTTGCGCCCAGCAGGTCGCGGAAGCGCCCCAGGGCATGGGGGCGGATGGCCTGGTCTTCGAAATCGCCCACCAGCACGCGGATGTTGCTCTTGTAGAGGAAGACATTGAAATGGTTCATCCAGAACCAGGTCATCTGCTCCTGCAACTGGGCGGGCGAATAGAGGGCCCGCCACACGAAGCGCTGTGCGGCCTCGCGGCCGATGCGGTTCATCTCCTGCTGATAGGCCTGCTGCGCCGCCTTCTTGGCGTCGTCGTCCTTCAAGGCGTCGGCCGCCTTGCGCTGCGCCTCCAGGGCCAGCACCTGGTCCACCATCGGTTCGCGGCTGATGCTCAGGGCGTCGATCTGGGCCTGCGCCTCGGCCGGCAGCCCACCCTTGCCGGGCTTGAGCTGGGCCTGCAGCCAGGCGGAGATCCCTCGTTCCGAAAGGCCCTGCTGGGCCGAGGGCGTCGCCCCCCAGGTGAGGCGGTCGAGCAGGTGCATGCGCAGCACCGGATCGGCATCGGCCCCCTGGACGGTGGGCGGCGAATTTTCGGTCACCGGCGCCGTGGCACAGGCTGCCAGCAGGCCCACGCAGACCATCGCTCCTGCGGCCATCCGGATCTGACGCATCTGCAACATCGGGTGTGTCCTTCCGAGTGAACATTCATGCCAGGCACGGGCGCCGGCTCTGCCGTCCCAGCCAAACGCCTGGGAGGCAACTTGGGTTGACAGACGGTCAGACAGACCTGTCGACCGCCCTCGGCCGTCCCCGGGCTATTGCCGGACCACATCCGCGCCCGCAGGCGGGCGGAACTGGAAGGTGTCGGGCCGCAGCGAGGGGTTGGCCTGGAAGGCGCTGAAATTCAGCACCGAGCGCTGCCCGAAGCTGTCCAGGATGTCGAGCGTGGCCAGTTGCCCGGCCTTGAAGCCGATCTTCACCAGCTGGATCTGACCGTCCCGGCTCTTGGGGGTGGCCTGGACCCATTCCTGCTCGTCCTGGTCGGGCAAGGACTCCAGCTTGAAATCGGCCTGTAGCGCCTTGAGATCGGGGGCTGACGCGAGCAGCGCCGCAGGCGTGGCGCCCAGCACCTGGACCTGCTTGCGCGCCGTCACCTGGTTGAGGTCGACGTCATACAGCCAGACGGTCTGCCCATCCGCGACCAGGGTCTGCTCGAAGGGTTTGCGGTAGACGAAACGGAAATGGGCCGGCCGCTCGAATTCGAAAGTGCCGGTGGAGCTCTTGCTGCGGCTCGGCTGCCCCTCACGCGGGGGCGAGCTGACCACCTGGGTGAATTCGGCCTTGCCGGTGTGCGTGCCCTTGACGAAGTTCTCCAGCGCGTCCAGGCCGCCGGCCCGGGCCTGCCAGCTGCCGAGGAGCAGCACCGAAATTGCAACGATATGTTTCATCAGCCAAACAGAGGAATGAGCCAGGCGCCATGGTAGCGCCAGGATCGGCGCCTTGGAGGCCTCCGGGGAGGTCCGAGGAGGCGGCTACTCGCTGCGGGCCGGCACCAGCACCTCGCGCTGGCCGCTGGTGGTCAGCGCACTCACCAGGCCGGCCTTCTCCATGTCCTCTAGCAGGCGGGCCGAGCGGTTGTAGCCGATGCGCAGCTTGCGCTGCACATAGGAGATGCTGGCCTTGCGGTCTTTGAGCACCACTTCGACGGCCTGGTCGTACATCGGATCCTTCTCGCCGCTGCCGCCCTCGCCGGCCTCGCCGCCGGGCCCGTCCTCGCCGTCCACGGTGCCTCCTTCCAGCACCCCGTCGATGTAGTCGGGTTCGCCCTGGCTCTTGAGGTAGCTGACGACGCGGTGCACCTCGTCGTCGCTGACGAAGGCCCCGTGCACCCGGGTGGGCAGGCCGGTGCCGCTGGCCATGTAGAGCATGTCGCCCATGCCCAGCAAGGCCTCGGCGCCCATCTGATCGAGGATGGTGCGGCTGTCGATCTTGCTGCTGACCTGGAAGGCGATGCGGGTCGGGATGTTGGCCTTGATCAGGCCGGTGATCACGTCCACGCTGGGGCGCTGGGTGGCCAGGATCAGGTGGATGCCGGCGGCCCGGGCCTTCTGGGCCAGGCGGGCGATCAGCTCTTCGATCTTCTTGCCCACCACCATCATCAGATCGGCCAGTTCGTCGATCACCACCACGATGTGGGGCAGGCGCTGCAAGGGCTCGGGGCTTTCGGGCGTCAGGCTGAAGGGGTTGTAGATGAACTCTTCGCGGGCCTTGGCGTCATCGATCTTCTGGTTGTAGCCGGCGAGATTGCGCACGCCCAGCTTGCTCATGAGCTTGTAGCGCCGCTCCATTTCGGCCACACACCAGTTCAAGCCGTTGGCGGCCTGCTTCATGTCGGTGACCACCGGGGCCAGCAGGTGCGGAATGCCCTCGTAGACCGACATCTCCAGCATCTTCGGGTCGATCATGAGCAGGCGGACGTCGCGTGCCTCGGCCTTGTAGAGCAGGGACAGGATCATGGCGTTGATCCCGACCGACTTGCCCGAGCCGGTGGTGCCGGCCACCAGCACGTGGGGCATCTTGGCCAGATCGGCGACCACCGGATTGCCCACGATGTCCTTGCCCAGGCCCATGGTCAGCATCGACTTGGCCTCATGGTAGACCTGCGAGCCCAGGATCTCGCTGAGCTTGATGGTCTGGCGCTTGGCATTGGGCAGTTCCAGTGCCATGTAGTTCTTGCCCGGAATCGTCTCGATGACCCGGATCGACACCAGGCTGAGCGAACGCGCCAGGTCCTTGGCCAGATTCACCACCTGGGAGCCCTTGACGCCGGTGGCCGGCTCGATCTCGTAGCGGGTCACCACCGGCCCCGGCATGGCGGCCACGACACGGACCTCGACGCCGAAATCCTTGAGCTTCTTCTCGATCAGACGGCTGGTCATCTCGAGCGTCTCGGGCGACACCGTCTCCTGGCGGGCCTGCGCCCCGTCGAGCAGATCGACCTGGGGCAGGCGGCTGTCGGGCATGTCGGTGAACAGGGGCTTCTGGCGCTCCTTGACCACGCGGTCGCTCCTGGGCACCTCCACCATCACCGGCTCGACGATCTGCACCGGCTGAGGATGGTGCTCGCGGATCTCGATGCGCTCTTCCAGCACCACCTCTTCGCGTTCGCGGGCGGCACGCTTGCCCACGGCCAGGTCTTCGGCGATCTCATGCTTTTTGCGGCGTGACTGGACCAGCGAATCGAGCAGCCCGCCCAGGCGTTCGGCCGCGTGGCCCCAGGAAAAACGGAACACCCAGGAACTGCCCACGACCGCCACGACCAGCGACAACAGGGCCGAGCCGTTGAAACCCAGCCACTTCATGGCCGCCGGACCACTCAGATACCCCAGGATGCCGCCGCCGTGGCCGCCCGGCAGATGGGCTTCGAAACGGTACAGCCGCGTCCATTCGAGTGCGCTGCTGGCCAGCAGCAGCAAGGCCAGCCCCAGCCAGAACTGCCAACGGCCGCCCGGCGGCCCCTGGTCGTCGCCGCGCATCCAACGCGCCAGACTCGACAGCCAGGCCCGCACGCTGGCGGCCAGACACCACCAGACGGAGAAGCCCAGCATGAAATAGCTGGTGTCGGCCAGCCAGGCCCCCAGGCGTCCGGCCCAGTTCAGCACCTGCCCTCCGTTGCCCGAGGTGGACCATGCGGCGTCCTGTGGGTGGTAGGTCAGCAGGGCCATCAGCCAAAGGGCCAGACCGGCGGCCCAGAGCATCAATCCCAATTCATGGGCGAAACGGCCAACGCCGGCACGCGGCGCTTCCTGGCGACCGGGCGCCTGCGAACTCAGGGTGTGGAGGGAATAGGTCATAGGCAGGAGACGCGCAGCTTACCCCAGCCGGAAGGCGCCCACGGGCTTCGCCCTCAGGTCAGTTGCAGCAGCCGATCCTTGATCGTCATCCGGCCGTCGGCATCGGTCTGGACAAAGCCACGCTCTTCCAGATCCTTCATCACCCGACTGACCATTTCACGGGAGGCGCCCACCATCTTGGCGATGTCCTGCCGGGAGATCTTTTCGCGGATCACCATCGAGCCGTCCTCGGCCAGTGCGGCATGCTCCATCAGGGCGCGGGCCACCCGCCCATAGACGTCCATCAAGGCCAGGGATTCGATCTTGCGGTCCGCCTGCCGCAGCCGCTGCACCAGGCGCTTCATGACCGCATGGGCCACGCTGCTGTTGTCCTGCAGGCAGCGCAGGAATTCGGTCCGGCCCAAGGTCAGCACATCGGTCTGGATCTCCGCCCGCACCGTGGCCGAATGGCTCTGGTTGTCGATCAGGCTCATCTCACCCAGATGATCCCCGGTGCGCAACGTGGCCAGGATGACCTCGCGCCCGCGCTTGTCGGTGGTGATCACCCGGACCCGGCCGGTGAGCAGGATGAACAGCGAGTCCGAGCGGTGGTCCTGCTCGACCAGGGCTTCGCCCCGCTTGAAGCGGCGCTTCACCACGACCCGCGAGATCAGCTCCGCCTGCGCCGTGGTGAGCAGGGCGAAAAGAGGAACCCGCCTGAGCAATTCCAGATTGGACACCATGGTCGTCATGTGCAGAACACTCCTTATGGCCGTCGCCGTGATGCCGGATGCACCCCCCACGACGGCTTTCTCAATCGCTTCTTACAATCGCGGTCATTGAAAATGGGCTGCGCGATTCAGGCGTCAACCCATTGATACTCTTGGCCCAGGCCCCAGCTGGCTTGGCCTCAGGGCAATTCACTTACAGGCTTTTACCATGTCTCAACCCAAACACGCCAAAGTTCTCATCCTCGGCTCCGGCCCTGCTGGCTACACAGCGGCCGTCTATGCAGCGCGCGCCAATCTGAATCCGGTCCTGGTCACGGGAATGGCCCAGGGCGGCCAGTTGATGACGACGACCGAGGTCGACAACTGGCCGGCCGACGTCCAGGGCGTCCAAGGCCCCGAGCTGATGCAGCGCTTCCAGGAACACGCCGAACGCTTCAAGACCGAGATCGTGTTCGACCACATCAATGCGGTGAACCTCAGCCAACGGCCGTTCACCCTTCAGGGCGACAGCGGAGAATACACCTGCGACACCCTGATCATCGCGACCGGCGCCTCGGCCAAGTACCTCGGGCTCGAATCTGAGCAAAATTTCATGGGTCGCGGGGTTTCGGGCTGCGCCACCTGCGACGGCTTCTTCTACCGCGACCAGGACGTCTGCGTGGTCGGCGGCGGCAACACGGCCGTCGAAGAGGCGCTCTACCTGTCCAACATCGCCCGCAAGGTCACCCTGATCCACCGCCGCGACAAGTTCAAGGCCGAGCCGATCCTGGTGGACAAAGTGCAGGACAAGGTGGCCGCCGGCAAGATCGAGCTCAAATTGTTCAAGACCCTCGACGAGGTGCTCGGCGACGCCAGCGGCGTGACCGGTGTGCGGCTAAAGAGCACGGCGGACGGCAGCACCGAAGACCTGGCACTGACCGGCTGCTTCATCGCCATCGGCCACCAGCCCAACACCGAGATCTTCCAGGGCCAGTTGGAGACCAAGGACGGCTACATCGTCACCCGCTCGGGCCTGCAGGGCTTCGCCACCATGACCAGCGTGCCCGGCGTGTTCGCGGCCGGCGACGTGCAGGACCATGTGTACCGCCAGGCCATCACCAGCGCCGGCACCGGCTGCATGGCAGCACTCGATGCCCAGCGGTTTCTCGAGCAGGGCGGCGCCGACTGAGCCGAGCACCGGCTACGCTTGCCTCTTGCCGAAGGGGCAGGCTATAATCTTTAGCTTTGCTGAAACAGGCTTGCTCTATTGTTGTTGTCCTAAGGACAGCCGCCAGGCAGGCAACGAACGCAAATTACCTCCACCGCCATCCGGCGCCCCAGGCATTCAAGGTCTGAAGCGCTGTCGACTTGACCGGTCACGATGGCGAGGTGCGGCCTCGGCCGTTAACAGTCTTAGGAGTGTCCACATGGCACGCAAATGTGAAGTCACGGGCAAGGGCCCGATGGTCGGGAACAATGTTTACCACGCCAACAACAAAACGAAGCGCCGCTTCCTCCCCAACCTGCAGTACCGCCGGTTCTGGGTCGAGAGCGAGAACCGCTGGGTGCGCCTGCGCATCTCCAACGCGGCGCTGCGCCTGATCGACAAGAACGGCA
>JAFAMV010000050.1 GCA_019233055.1 Curvibacter sp. | reverse complement strand
CAGAAAGGTCACGCCGGTGGCGTTAATCAGCACCGCGATGGCGGCCTTCCAGCCGAACTGGGTCAGCATGAAGTGCGAGTCCCAATCCCAGGCACCGACCACCATGAGCACCGGCGGCGCGGCATACGAGGTCAGGGTCCCGCCGATCGACACGTTGACGAACAGCACGCCCAAGGCGGCGTATTTGAGGCGCTCCGGCAGTTCGGGCCGGAACACCATGCCCGCCAGGGCCAGCGCCGCGATCGTCATCGCGGCGGGCTCGGTGATCAGCGAGCCCAGCAGAGGCACCGCGGCCAGCAGCAGCCAGACCTCGGCCACCACCTGACGGCAGGGCAGCCACCGGGCCAGCCCCCGCAGCACCGCCGACACCGCCACCAGCACCGGCCGCGAGGCGGCCACCACCATGACGACGAAGACGAACAACGGCTCGGTGTACTCGCGCGACTCGGCATAGGCGATGGCCTCGCGTCCGCCGTCCACCAGGGCCATCAGGCCGATCAGCACAAAGGCCCAGAAGCCGAACACCACCTCGACCTCGCCGAGCAGGTGCAGCAGCCCCGCATGGCGCGGGCAGCGATGCGCCAGGCGCTCGAGGCCGGCGGCCGCAAAGGTGTGCACCAGCGCCAGCACGAAAATCCCGGCCGCCAGCAGTTGGGTCAGATCATGGGACAACAAAGAAAACTCCTTCGTGGTGGGGTTGGATGCCCGGCGTCGCCGGCCGCAGAGGTGCACGAAGGATGTGCACAGAGTGCCCGAGGTGGGATGGGCATCCCGTCATTCTTGCCGCCTTGAATGACCTCTTGCAGACAGGCCCTGTGCGGAGCCGGGCGCCGTAGCCGAAGTGCCGGCCCATCTTAACCAAACCGGAGCCGGCGCAGCGCCGACCCGGCCTCCGCCCCTCAAGCGACCAGCAGTTCCGGGAAACGCTGCTCGATGGCGCTGCGGATGCCCGCCGCATCCAGCCCCTGCAGGGCCAGCAGCTTGGCGGGGTCGCCATGCTCGATGAACTCGTCGCGCAGGCCCAGTTGCAACAGAGGTTTGCAGAGTCCGGCCGCAGCCAGGGCCTCGCCCACCGCGCTGCCGGCACCGCCCATGACGGCCCCTTCCTCGACCGTCACCAGGGCGTCGTGCTGCGCCGCCACCTGCATCAGCAGGGCCAGGTCCAGGGGCTTGACCCAGCGCATGTTGAGCACCGTGACGTCCAGGGCCTCGGCGGCCTCCAGGGCCGGGTACAGCAGGGTCCCGAAGGCCAGGATGGCGATGCGCCGCCGCCCCTGCCGACGCAACTCGCCACGCCCGAACGGCAGGGTCTGCAGATCGTCGGCCGGCACCGTGCCCACCCCGGCACCGCGCGGATAGCGCACGGCCACCGGGTGGTCCTGGGCGTAGGCGGTGCTCAGCAGCTGCCGGCACTCGGCCTCGTCGGCCGGACAGGCCAGGCTGACCTGCGGGATGCAGCGCAGGAAGGGGATGTCATAGGCGCCGGCATGGGTCGCGCCGTCCGCCCCGACCAGACCGGCCCGGTCCAGCGCAAACACCACCGGCAGGTTCTGCAGCGCCACATCGTGGATCAACTGGTCGTAGGCACGCTGCAGAAAGGTCGAATAGATGGCCACCACCGGTTTGAGCCCTTCGCAGGCCAGGCCGGCGGCGAAGGTGACCGCATGCTGCTCGGCGATGCCGACGTCGTGGTAACGGCCCGGGAAGCGTTTCTCGAACTCGACCATGCCCGAGCCCTCGCGCATCGCGGGGGTGATGCCGACCAGGCGGATGTCGGCCGCCGCCATGTCGCAGAGCCATTGACCGAACACCTGGGTGAAGGTCTGCCGCTGTGGCGAGGCCGGCTTCTGCAGGCCCACCGCCGGGTCGAACTTGCCCGGCCCGTGGTAGGCCACCGGATCGGCCTCGGCCAGCTTGTAGCCCTGGCCCTTGCGGGTCACCACATGCAGGAACTGCGGCCCCTGCAGGTGCTTGAGGTTCTCCAGCGTCGGGATCAGCGAATCCAGATCATGGCCGTCGATGGGGCCGACGTAGTTGAAGCCGAACTTCTCGAACAGCGTGGCCGGCACCACCATGCCCTTGGCCTGCTCTTCAAGGCGCTTGGCCAGCTCGAACAGGGGCGGCAGGGGCTTGAGCACCGACTTGCCGACCTGCTTGGCCGCCGCATAGAACTGCCCGCTCATGAGCTGGGCCAGGTAGCGGTTCAGCGCGCCCACCGGCGGGCTGATCGACATGTCGTTGTCGTTGAGCACCACCAGCAGCTTGCAGTCATGCTGCACGCCGGCATTGTTGAGGGCCTCGAAGGCCATGCCGGCACTCATGGCACCGTCACCGATGATCGCCACCGCATGCCGGTCCTCGCCCTTCTGCCGCGCCGCCAGGGCCATGCCCAGGGCGGCCGAGATGCTGGTCGAGGAATGGGCGGTGCCGAAGGTGTCGTACTCGCTCTCGGCCCGCTGGGGAAAGCCCGACAGCCCACCCATCTGCCGCAGCGAGGGCATGCGGTCGCGTCGGCCGGTGAGGATCTTGTGCGGGTAGGTCTGATGCCCGACATCCCAGACCAGGCGGTCATGGGGCGTGTTGAAGACCGTGTGCAGGGCCACGGTCAGTTCGACCGTGCCGAGGTTGGAGCTCAGGTGGCCGCCCGTCTTGGAGACACTGTCGAGCACATAGGCCCGCAGCTCGGCGGCCAGTTGCTTGAGCTCGGGGCGCGCCAGGCGCCGCAGGTCAGCCGGATCATTCACCGTCTGCAGCAGGGGGTAGCTCGTGGATTGCATCGGATTGCTATTGAAGTGAAGGCCTCGTCAACAAGGGCTGGCGGCGCCCCAAGGCCCAAATGCCGTCAGTGGGACCGCTCCACCACCATCCTGGCCAGGGCCAGCAGCGCCCGCGTGTCCGCCAGGCCGCTCTCGGCCAGCGCCTTCTCGGCCTCTTCGAGCAGCTCCGCCGCATGGCGGCGCGAGCGCTCCAGCCCCAGCAACGAGACGTAGGTCGGCTTGTCCTGCGCCGCGTCCTTGCCGGCGGTCTTGCCCAGGGTGCTCGAATCGGCCACCACGTCGAGGATGTCGTCGACCACCTGGAAGGCCAGGCCCACGGCGGCACCATAGCGGCACAGGGCCTGACGCGCGGGCTCGTCGACGGCGCCGCAGGCGGCCCCCATCATCACGCTGCCCTGCAGCAGCGCCCCGGTCTTGAGCCGGTGCATGCGCCGCAACTGCTCCTCGCTGAGCACCTTGCCCACGCTGGCCAGGTCGATCGCCTGCCCGCCGGCCATGCCTTCGCTGCCGGCCGCCCGCGCCAGCAGGCGGCACAGCACCGCCTGCATCGCGTCGGGCACGCTGCCGTCGTCCGGGGTCAGCAATTCGAAGGCCAGGGCCTGCAGCGCGTCACCGGCCAGCAGCGCACCGGCCTCGCCGAACTGCACATGCACCGTCGGCTTGCCGCGCCGCAGCACGTCGTTGTCCATGCAGGGCATGTCGTCATGGACCAGCGAATAGGCATGGATCAGCTCGACCGAACAGGCCGCCCGCAGGCTGGCCTCGGGCAGACCCTGCACCGCCTCCTGGGCGGCACGCACCAGCAGGGGACGCAGGCGCTTGCCGCCATCGAGCACGGCATAACGCATGGCCTGGCCCAGGTCATGCGGGGCATCCTGCCCCACCCAGTCGGACAGGGCCTGCTCCACGCATTCCAGATGACTGCGGCACCAGGCGGGGAAATCAAAGGCCGACAGACCCACGTCCACGCCCCTGCTCACGCCGCCCCCCGACACCGGAGCGACCGCACCGCAGCCGGCACGGAGGCAGCCGCCACACGACCCGCCGGATCGGACGCATCGGGAAGGAAAAGAGACAACATGGGCATGGACATCTGATCAGTCGGGCAAACCTTGGATTCTAGGCCGTGTTGCCAATGGGGACTTTGTGCAGCGGCCTGCGACCGCCGATTTTGCGCTGGGTCATGAACAAGTACCAAAAAGCCGCCCCGCCAGCCCCATCCAGCCTCGCCAGGGTACAATGACCAGTTCCCCTTGCCGGCACCGCCGGTTTCTTCTCACCGCGTGCCAACCCGATGCGGCGGCTTTGCCCACCCATCAGCCAAAGGCCCTCATCAAGGCCCTGACGGCACGCTTTTACCTCCCTGTGGGGAGTCTTTAGGTCAGGTCACCCATGTCTGATTTAAGTCTTCAACTGCAGCAGGCCGCAAGCCAACTACCAGTTTCAAGCTATTTTGACGAAGCGCTGTTCCAGCGCGAGATGGAATTCATCTTCCAGCGCGGGCCCCGCTATGTGGGGCACCGTCTCAGCGTGCCCCAGGTGGGCGACTACCATGCCCTGCCGCAGGAAAACGGCGGCCGGGCACTGGTGCACAACGCCCGGGGCATCGAGCTGGTGTCCAATGTCTGCCGGCATCGCCAGGCGGTCATGCTCAAGGGCCGCGGCTCGCTGCTCGACACCGCCTCGGGCAGTGCCGGGGGCAACATCGTGTGCCCGCTGCACCGCTGGACCTACAACGGCAGCGGCACCCTGCTGGGCGCCCCGCATTTCGCGCAGGACCCCTGCCTGAACCTCAACAACTACCGCTTGCGCGAGTGGAACGGCCTGCTCTTCGAAGACAACGGCCGCGACATCGAGGCCGACCTGGCCGGCATGGGCCCGCGCGCAGAACTCGACTTCGAAGGCTTCTCGCTGGACCGCATCGAGCTGCACGAGTGCAACTACAACTGGAAGACCTTCATCGAGGTCTACCTCGAGGACTACCACGTCGGCCCCTTCCACCCGGGCCTGGGCCAGTTCGTGACCTGTGACGACCTGCGCTGGGAGTTCAAGGACAACTACTCGGTGCAGACCGTCGGCGTCAGCAGCGGCTTCAACAAGCCGGGCTCCGAGGTCTACCGGCGCTGGCACGAGATGCTGCTCAAGTACCGGGAAGGGCGCATGCCCGAACGCGGTGCCATCTGGCTCACCTACTACCCGCACATCATGGTCGAGTGGTATCCGCATGTGCTGACCGTGTCGACCCTGCACCCGATCAGCCCGCAGAAGACCCTCAACATGGTCGAGTTCTACTACCCCGAGGAAATCACCGCCTTCGAGCGCGGGTTCGTCGAGGCCCAGCAGGCCGCCTACATGGAGACCTGCATCGAGGACGACGAGATCGGCGAACGCATGGACGCCGGCCGGGCCGCCCTGCTGGCGCGTGGCGACAACGAGGTCGGCCCCTACCAGAGCCCGATGGAAGACGGCATGCAGCATTTCCACGAGTGGTATCGCAAGACCATGAAGCCCCAGACCCTCTGACCCCCCCATGGGTTGGATGTAACCAGAGCGACTCCAGGGTCGCTCTTTTTTTGTAGCATGCGGCAGCGGCCGGGGGGCCGCATTCAACCGGAGATCTCGATGCAGGCGATGTGGATGGTGGTGGCAGCGTTCTTCTTCGCCACCATGGGGGTGTTCGTGAAACTGGCCTCCGACCATTTCAACGCCGCTGAACTGGTGTTCTACCGGGGACTCATCGGCATCGTGTTCATGGGCGGGCTGGCGCGCTTCCAGGGCATCGCACTGGGCACCCGCTACCCCGGCATGCATGCCTGGCGCAGCATGGTCGGCGTGACCTCGCTGGGTGCCTGGTTCTATGCGATCGCCCATCTGCCGCTGGCCACCGCCATGACGCTGAACTACATGAGCAGCGTCTGGGTGGCCGCCTTCCTGATCGGCGGCGCCCTGCTGACCTGGCGCCCCAGCGACGCCGATGCGCGCCCCATGCTGCAGGGGCCGCTGGTGCTGACCGTGCTGGCCGGCTTCGTGGGGGTGATGATGATGCTGCGCCCCTCGCTGGCCCACGAGCAGATGTTCGCGGCCCTGGTCGGGCTGCTGTCGGGCATGAGCGCCGCCTTCGCCTACATGCAGGTCGTCGCCCTGTCGCGCATCGGCGAGCCCGAGACCCGCACGGTGTTCTATTTCGCCGTCGGCTCGGCGGTCGCGGGGGCCCT
>JAFAMV010000121.1 GCA_019233055.1 Curvibacter sp. | reverse complement strand
GCTCGCTGCGTTCGGGCAGCAGGCGCAGCACCATGCGTTCGCCGAATTCCGAGATCAGGGTGGACACGCGGATGGTGAAACCCGACTCCAGCACCTTGGCGGTGAAACTGCCGTCCTGTGGCAGCCGCTGCTCGCTGGCGTCCATGTCGGCCTGCAGCTTGACGTAGTTGACCAGCCGGTCGAGCGCCGGCGACAGCGCGAACATGGGCCGCATGACGCCGTCGATGCGCATCAGCACGGTGCGGCTGCGGGCGGTGGGGGCCAGGTGGATGTCGGTGGCGCGCTCGCGCACCGCCAGGTGCAGCAGGTGGTCGAGCAGGCGCGCCGGGCTGTAGGCACGGTCGACGTCGGCCTCGAGGCGGCGCACCTCGCTGTCGATGAGGCGGTCGGGCGGGTGGTCGGCGAAGTAGTAGTGCTGCTGGATGGCCTGGGCCACCTTCTCGAACTGGCCCTGCAGGAAGCGCGTGGCCAGGCCCAGGCGCCGGCTGACCAGTTCGGCCACCGCCTCGGGCTGGGCGTCGCCCAGCACCACCTCGACCACCTGGCCGTCCTGGCGCAGCGGCAGGAAGCCGTGGGTCAGGCAGATGTTGCGGTTGAAGGCGGCGGCCGCCTCGGCACTCGGCGCCGGCAGGTCGGCCAGGTCCACGAAGGGAATCTGGCGCTGGTGGGCCAGGTAACGGGCGATGTCCTTGCCGCTGGTGAACCCCAGTTCGACCAGCAGCTTGCCCAGGGGAGCGCCTTCGATCTTCTGCTTGTGCAGCGCGTAGTCGATGACGACGGGCGAGACGACGCCGGCGGCGATCAGGTATTCGCCCAGGGGGCGGCCGTTGAGGTCGTCGGCGGCGGTGGCGGTCTCAGTCATGGCGTGTGGCTGGCGCATCCAGCTTCTCCAACAGCAGGGTGGTCAATTCGTCGGGCGTGGCCGTGATCGGCAGGCCCATGGCGGTCTGGAACTGGGCCAGCGCGGATGCGGTGCGCGGGCCGTAGAGCCCGTCCACCTCGGCGGCGGCCAACTGGCCCTGGCGCACCAGTTGATCCTGCAACTGCCGCGCCTCGGGGCTCACCGTGACCGCGTTCGACAGGGCCTGCCGCACCCGGTCGTGCCAGAGCAGCCAGGGCTGGCCGTTGCGCTCGAACAGGCAGGCCCCGCGCAGCGTCCGCACGCGGGCGACCAGGGCTGCCGGCAGCGCCCGGCTGTAGGACACCCGGCCGGCGCCGGGGGCGCCGAGCCGGCCGCTGCAGTCCTGCTCGCTGGGCGGGGCCGGCGCCGCGCCGGCAGGGGGGGCCGAGGGGGCCGCCACGGCGACGGCCTGGGTCGGCACCACGGCCTCGGGCGCCGGTGCCGACACCTGGACCAGGGCCGGAGCAGGCGATGCGGCCGTCGCCGTCGCCAGCGCCGAAGCAGGTGCCGGCTCCGGCGTGGTCGCGGCCTCGGCCGGCGCCCTGGGGCCTGGGTCCGGCAACGAGGCAGATGCAGGAGCTGGTGCGGGCGTCTCGGCAGTGCGGGCGACCGGCAGGAGCGGCGTGAGGGAGGCCGCGCTGACGCGGTCGCTGCCCTGCACCAGGTAGATGAAGATGCCCACGCCCATCACGGCCAGGGCCATGCCGGCCCCCGCCAGCGCCGGCCAGAAACGGGTACCGCCTGCCCCAGGAGGCGGCGGCAGCGAGACGTCGCGCAGGGCGGCCTTCATGAGGTCCAGATCGACCGAATGGCGCCCCAGCGCCGCCAGGCCATAGAGGCAGCGGTCGAGCACCAGGTGGATGCGGCGCAGATTGCCCTCGGTGGCGCTGTGCAGAAGCCGTGCGGCCGCCGGCTGCAGGCTGATGCGGCCGGCACCGCCGGCCGCGTTGAGCCGGAAATCGAAATAGCGCGTGACCTCCTCGCGCTCCAGCCCGCGCAGACGGGTGTGCTTGGCCACGCGGCTCTTGAGCTGGCGCAGCTCGGGCGTGTCGAGCACCGCTTCGAGTTCGGGCTGGCCGGCCAGCAGGATCTGCAGCAGCTTCTCCTGGGCGGTCTCGAGGTTGCACAGCAGCCGCACCAATTCGAGCGAGTCGGGCTTGAGGTTCTGCGCGTCGTCGATGACCAGCAGGCAGGTGCAGCCGCTGCGGTGCTGGCTGAGCAGGAATTCGTTGAAACGGGCCAGTCCTTCGTCCAGTGTCGCGGCCGGCGGCAGGCCGAAGTCGCGCAGGATGGCGCCCAGCAGCGCCTCGCCCTGCAAGAAGGTGTTGAACACCAGGGCCGAGCGGGTGCGCTCCGGGTCCAGGGTGTCGAGCAGGCGCCGCACCAGCGTGCTCTTGCCCAGCCCGACCTCGCCGGTCAGCAGCAGAAAGCCCTTGCGCGCCTCGATGCAGTGCACCAGTTCGGCGAACTGCTCCTGCAACTCCGGGGTGAAGAAGTAGGAGCCCGCGTCCGGCGTCGGCGGGAAGGGATTGCGGCTCAGGCCCAGGGCGGTGTTCAGGACGAAGGCGCTCATCAGTTCCTCACATCGCGGAATCGGGCCAGGGCCGCCTTCAGCGCATCGGAATCGGGGTTCTGGCCCAGTGCCTCATGCAGCAGCCGCCGCGCCTGCTCGACATGGTGGTCGGCCAGCTCCAGCGAGGCCAGGTTGATGCTGGCCTCCTCATCGCCCGGCAGGCGTTCGAGGATGGCGTTGTACTGGCGACGCGCACCGGCCGTGTCGCCGCTGTCCAGCGCATACCAGGCCTCGGCGCGCAGCAGGGTCACGCTGCTGGGGCTCATCTGCTCGCGCAGATGCTTGAGCTGCGCCTCGGCCGCCGGCAGGTCGTTGGTCTTCATGGCCTGCAGGAACAGGGCGAAACGCTGCTCGGGCGGCTTGTCCTCTTCGATCACCTCTGGGCGGGCGGCCACGGCGGGCCGGGGCCTGACGGCGGTCGCCTGGGGCCGTCTGTGGGCCGCCGGGGTGGCCGCCGAGGCCGCCTTGGCTGCCGGGTCCGCAGGGGCTGGGGCGGCCGACACCGGCGCGGCCATGGGGGCTGCAGGGCCGGCCACCACGCCCGCCGGAGCGGCTGACACCTGAGCCGGTGTGCCGACGGCCGACACGTCGGCGGGCGCCGCAGGCGGCACCGGGGCAGCCGGGGCTGGCAGCGCAGGGACGGGGTTCACGGCCACGGCAGGCGGCACGGCCGGTGCCGGGATGGCAGCGGGCTGGGGCACCGCTTGCGGGCGCCACTGCTGCCAGCCCCAGAAGCCCAGGCCGCCGACCGCGATGACCAGCACGAAGGCCCCCAGCGCCGAGCGGGTGGCCGAGGGCTCCGCCGATCGCACGAGGCGGACAGCGGGTGCGGCGGCCGCCGGCTGGGGGCGGTCCATCTCCTTGAGGGCGTCGTGGATCAGGCTCATAGCACATGCACCCGCATCACGATGACCAGTTCACGGCTGGCGTGGGTGCTGGCGGTCTGGCCCAGCAGCTTGCCCAGCAGCGGCACGTCGGAGGCGCCCGGGGCGCCCGAATCGCTGCGCGAGGTCTGCTGGTCGATCAGGCCGCCGACCAGCACCACGTCGCCGTCGCCGACGTTGAGCGTGGTGGTGATGCCCTTGTAGTTGACCACCGGCAGCGTCACCTGGCTGTTGGCATTGACCGTGACCAGGGCCAGGCTGCTCTTGTCGACGTCCGACTGCATGGGGTTGATCAGCAGCTCGATGCGGCCGTCGTCGCGCATGAAGGGCATGACGCCGATGAGGATGCCCGAGAACACCGAATCGGTCTGCACACTGGAGGTCGAGGTGCTGGCCCCGCCGCCCGGCGCGACCAGGGTGGACGAGCTGCTGGACACATAGCGGATGCTGCTGCCCACCGCCATGATGGCCGGCGTGCCGTTGCGCACCTGCACATTCGGGTTCGACAGGACCTGCACATTGCCGAAGCCTTCGAGCGCGTTCACCACCGCGCTGACGTTCTTGCCCTGGATGCCGATGCCCAGGCCGGCCCCGGTGCTGGTGCCGATGGTGGAGGCCGGGATGGTCAGGCTGGTGCTGGCCAGGCCGTTGCCGCCGGCCGGGAAGGTGGTGGTGGTCGACGCCAGGGTCAGCGGGTTGGTGCCGAAGGTGGAGGCCAGGTTGTTGCGCAGCAGGTTCCAGTTGACCCCGAAGGAGAAGTTGTCGGAGAGCTGCACATCGATGATCTGGGCCTCGATGTAGACCTGCTTGCGCAACATGCTCTGCACATTGGCCACCAGCTTCTCGATGGCGCGCATCTTCGAGGGGCGGGCCTTGACGTAGAGCGAACCCGAGACCTTGTTGAGGCTGAAGCCGCTGTCGCGGGTGTTGCCGTCGGCCAGGGTGTTGTTGTTGAAGGCCCCCGCCCCGGCGGTGAGCGAGGTGTTCATGAAGGCGCCGCCGCCCGCGGCCGGCAGGGCGGCAGGATTGCTGCCCTGGGCAGTGCCAGGGGCGGAGACCGTGCCCGCATTGGCCTGCTGGACGGGCTGCAGCGAGCGGCGCAGGTCCTCGCCGAGGATGGCGCGCACCCCGTTCTCGATCTCCACATAGGGGTCGGACTTGGTGCCGCCCGAACCAGTGAGGGTGAGGTTGCCGCTCAGGGCATTGGTGCTGCCCGAGCTGCCCGAGCCGGTGCTGTTGCCGAACACATTGCCGCCCGAGGCGATGTTCATGCCGGTGGCGCTGTTGAGGAAGTCCAGCGAGAAGAATTTCTCCTCATGCAGGTTCACGCGCAGGGTGTTGCCCTTGATCTCGCCGGCCACGTCGTAGACGCGCAGGACCTCGTTGAAGGCCTCGCGCAGCGACATGTCGCGCAGGTACATGTCTGACAGCTGGCCGCCGCGGATGACCGCCGGATCGACCACCAGGTTGATCTTGGCGCTGTCGGCAAAGGCCGCCAGCACCTGGCTGATGGTGGCACGCGACATGGCCACGGTGATGGTGCGGCCTTCCAGCGGGTCGAACTTCGGCGCCAGGGGTTTGATCTCGGGCACCTCGGCGCTCTTGCGCACCCCCTTGTTGAGGGCGTCCTGGGCGGCCAGGAATTTCTGCGATTCGGCCATCATCTGCGCCTGCAACTTGTCGACGGTGGCCTTGTCGGGCGGCTGCAGCGTCGAGGCGCTGTGCGGCGGCGTCGGTATGGAACAACCTTGCAGCAGGGCCACCGCCAGGGCCAGGACGCTCCAGCGCCGGCCTTCACGGTGGGCGCGCGAAGCCGGCGGGTTGAAATCGAGGGATATCGGCATGGCTAGTCCTTCTGCAAGATGTCTCAGGGGGTGTTGGCCGCCAGCCAACCGGCCAGCGCGGCCGGGGAGTCGGCCAGCACCACGTCGTCCCAGTTCAGGTTGAGGGCGGTTCCCGGCGCGTAGGCGCAGTTGAAGCCCAGTTGGTGGACCGAGTCGAAACGGTCCCCGTTGTTGTCGCGGTCCTGCAGCGGAACCACCAGCCAGTAGGCCGGGTTGCTGCGCACATTGGCCGTGCAGTCGATGGCACCGTCGGCGCCGCCGTTGCCGGTGAGCCGGGTGTGGCCGGTCTGCAGGCCGGCGGCCTGCGCCCAGTTCAGGCCGACGATGAAATCGTTGACGTTCTGGTAGTTCTGGCTGCCGGCGCTGTCGCCGGTGCGCTCCTGGCGCACCGCGAGGTCGGCATTGCCTGCCGGCGCAGCGGCATTGCGGTAGACCGAGTAGCCGGCCTTCAGCAACGGCGGCGGCAGGTCCAGCCCCAGCGCCCGATAGGGCAGCCAGCCGGCTTCGGTGCCGGCGGGGCAGTTGCCCGAGGCGTCGCCCTCCCAGCCCGATCCGCTCAGGTCGGGGCAGGGCAGGCGTGCATTGGCCAGCACGAAGGCGCGCAGGGCCTGTTGCAGGGCCTCGCCCGTGCGGCTGGCCAGATCGCGCTCGCGCAGCGTGCCGGCGTTCTCATAGGCGCCGCTGACCCCCCAGCCGAGCAGGCCCAGCAGCACCAGCACCACGGCCATCTCGACCATGGAGAAACCGTGCTGCGCCACTGGCTGCGGCTGAAGTCTGGCGAGTGTCATCTGGACGCCCTCGGCACAGCGGCCCCGATCGGCTGCATCTGGCTCTGCGTGCGCTGGATCTCGGCCATCAGGGCCTGCAGCTTGGGCGTGGTCTCGGGGCTGGGGCTGGCGGCCAGGGCCTGCATCTGCTGGGCCAGATCCTGGATGTGCTGGCTGCGCGCCAGGTTGTCGCGCAGGGCCTGCAGGTCCACCCCCGCCACCACCGCGCTGCCCTGGTTGCGTTGCAGGTCGGCCAGCACCGAGTCGAGCTCGTGCACGTCCGGATGGCCCGAGGCCGCCAGCCGCTGCAGGCGCTGCTGGATGGCGGCCATGCCGCCCGCCGTGGCCGAAGCACCCTGGGCCGGTGCCGCACCCGGCGGCGGTGGCGCCGGCAGCAAGGCCCCCATGGGACCGGCGGAGCGCCAGTCCGGGCTGCCTGCCGAGGCCGGCGCGGCGGCCAGCGGCCTGGCCTTGGGGGCCGTGGCCTGCGGCTCGGGCGCCAGGCCCGGCTGCCGCCACAGCCAGAGGCCGCCGAGCAGCAGCACCAGCAGCCCCAGTCCGGCCCCGACGATCACGGGACGGTTCATGGCTTCATCTCCGTGGCCAGCACGGCTTCCGGCTTGAAATGCTGGTCGATCGCGTTGGCCGGACCGGCATTGGGCGCACGCAGGGTGCCCACGCGCAGTTGCTCGAGCGGCAGGCTCAGGGTCTGGCGGCCCTGCTTCTCGGTGACCACCACGCTGTCCTCGGTGAGGCGGCTGAGGCGGCCACCGTCGGCAAGCCGGGCGCCCTTGCGAACCAGGCGGCCGTCGACCACCGCGATCTCGCCGTCGCTGGTGCGGGCCAGCAGGGTCACCTCGCGCCGCGGCATGGAGGGGCCGCCGGCGCCCGGGGTGCCCAGTGGCGGCACGGCCAGCAGGGTCATCTCGTTGGCCTCGCGCGCAAAAGCCTGGCGATCGGCGAACTGCGCCAGGGTGTCCAGGGTGCTGTTGACCTGCTTCTGATCGGCCAGGGCCTTGTCGGGCAGAGGCCGCAGTTCGACGGCGGGCAGGCGCGAGGAGGGCAGCCGGGCCCCGACCAGGCCCGCGATGCCGTAGAGGCCCCAGGCCAGCAGGATCAGGGCCAGGGTGTTCAAGCACAGTGCAGCGTATTTCATCGTCGTGGTCCGGGTCGGGTCAGCCGCGCCGCCCGGGCGTGGCGATCAGGCGGTAGGAAAAGGCCCGGGGGCCGGCCTCGGAGGGCTCCAGCGGGCTGGCGCTCCATCCGGCACTGCGCAACTGGGCCAGGAAACCGCTGAGGGCGTCGACATTGCCGGTGCTGGTGAGGCCGTCGACGCGGAAGCTGCGCTCGCGCTCGGCCGTGGCCTCCAGCCGCAGGCGCCGGATCACGATCTCCTTGCCAGCGGCCGCCTTCAGCGCCGCCAGCATGGGCAGGGGGTCGTAGAGTGCGCCGTCGCCGAGCTTGTGGGCGAAGTCGGCCACCGGCGCGAAGCCGGCCGGGATGTCCTGCTGATTGGCCGCCTCGATGCGGGCCTCCAGCGTCTGCAGCTCGCGCTGGGCCTGGGCCGAGCGCTCGTGCTCCTGCCGGGCCTGCAGGTGCGCATACAGGCCCAGACCGCCCAGGCCCAGGGCCACCACGGCCACGACGGCGGCCAGGCCGCCGACCAGGTTCTCGCTCCACCAGGCCACCCGGTCGAGCCAGGGGTTGAGCATCGAGCGCATGGCCAGCCGCCGCCGCAGGGCCGGCAGGCTGGAGCGGACCTCACCCTCGGCACCGGCGTAATGGCTCACGGGCACCAGTTGGGCCGGCAGTGGCGACACCTCGTTCCATTGCGCGAGCAACTGATCTTCCAGCCCGGCATCGGCGGCCAGGAGCTGGACCCATTCGACGGGGCCTTCGATGCCTCTGGCCAGTTCGTTGCGCACCAGGCCCTGCAGCACCCGCACCGCCGTCTGCAGATCGGCCGGGCTGCGGCCGATGGCGTTGGCGTTGGCATGGAACAGGCCGGCCTCGCCGTGGCCGAAGCAATGCAGGCTGCGCCCCAGGCAGAGCACGCGGGCCTGTCCCTGGCGCAGGCCGTCGCTGAGCAGGGCGCCCAGCGGCAGCAGCATGCAATGGTCCTTCTGCTGCTGGGCCCATTGCTGCAGGCGCTGCCAGAACTCGATGCCGACCAGGCTGTGGAAGCTCTGGAAGCCGCCGTGCACGGCCAGGGTGCGGTGCAGCACCACATGGCTCACCCCGTCGACCAGGCCTTCGTTGCGGGCCCGCTTCTCGATCATGGGGCGGGCGTAGGCCGGCTTGCCGCCGTCGAAGCGCCAGCAGGCGATGGGGGCTTCCTCGAAGTCGGTGACGACCAGGGCCGTCCCGGAAAGGGTCGGCCAGGCGGGCACTTCGGTGAGCGCGCCGTCCTGCAGCTGCTGCCAGCCGTCCCGGGTGACCAGGATGTATTTGTCGACCTTCATGGCTGTTTCACCATCGGGAAATAGAGGGTTCCGTTGACCGCGAAGATCAGGCCCTGGTCGGCCGGCTCCGGTGCATTGAACAGCCCGGCGCCCGGGCTGACGGTGGAGAGTTCGAAGCTGTCGGCGGCGAACAGGCGACGGCCACCGCCGGCACCGATCTGGCGCAACAGTTCGCTGGCCTCGCCGCGGCTCAGGGGGCCGCTGGTGCGGCTGATGCGGCGCTCGGCCCAGGCCGAGGGATCGAAGCCGAGCTGGCGCGCATGCGCGATCGCCTCGCCGGCCTGACGCCCGTATTGCTCGCGTTTCTCGACCTCGGGGATCAACTGCCTCGCCGAGACGAGACGCGCCACCGTGTCGGCGGCGCTGCGGCGCTCCAGCGCCAGCGAGCGCAGGCCGTCGCGCGCCACCCAGGCGGCGGCGCCGGCCAGCAGCGTGGCCGCGCCCAGCGCCAGCAGTCCGAAGCTGCGCCCGGCCTGCATGCTCATTGCTCCATGATCCAGTAGCCGGTCAGCAGCACCACGCGGTCCTCGTCCATCTCGCGGCCGGTGGCGGTGGCGCTGGTGGTGGTGCCGGTGCTGTCGCTGTTGCCCGAGGGCGCGGTCAGCGCGTCAGGTGTGCCGCCCATGGAGTTGCCGGCGATGCCGCTGCCGATGGTGTTGTTGGCCTGCCATTGGGTGCCCGGGTCGTTGGCCTGTCCGGCGGCCGTGTGGGCCGGGATGCCCTGGATGCGGAAGCGGCCTTCGCGCGAATCGGGCTTGCCGTCGATGAGCTGGTCGAGGAAGCGGGCCAGGTCGGGCGTCATGCCGCGGATGACCATGACATTGCCGGCGCCGCTGGCGGTGCCCGCCGGGTTCCACTGGAAGCAGACCTGCAGCTCGGTGGCATTGCCGTTCGAGTCCTGGTAGAGGAAGCGGTCCTCATGCCCTTCGCCACGGCCCGGCGGCATGCGCACACCGGCGCGCGACATCAGCATGCGCAGGTTGTCCTGGGCCACGGTCGGTGCCACCGTCTCGTTGACCTGCTGGTAGGCATAGCCCTGGCCGTTGCAGATGCGGTGGCCATTGTTGACGAAGTTCTCGGGGATGCCTGCGGTGGCGCTGCCACCAGGGCGGGTGCAGGAGGCCACGCCGGCAAAGGTGGTCTCTTCGCCGTCGATCATGTAGGTGGGCGCCTGCTGGCAATCACCCACCACCACGCCGGTGCGCTGGTAGTACTGGTCGTAGGCCGCCTTCCACTGGTAGGCGAACTTGTTGGCGATCTTCTGGTACTCGGCGTTGCGCTGCACGTCCTTGGCGATCGCGATGCCGCCGATGATCAGGCCGATGACGGCCAGCACGATGGCCATTTCGACCAGGGTGAAGCCGCGCTGCGCCAGGCGAAGGGCGCGGTTGCGTGAAAGGTGGCTCATGGTGGGTCTCCTGTGCCTGCGGCGTTCACTGGTTCATCTTGTAGACCGCGACCACCGTGGCCACCTGGTCTTCGTCGAAGTTGTTGCCGGTGCCGGTGCCCGTGGCACCGGTCGTGGTCATGCTGTAGGTGTTGTTGGTGCCCCACTGCACGCCGGGCTGGTTGGCGGTGCCGTTGGCCACGCCCTGCTGGCGGAACAGGCCTTCCTGGGCGTCGGGCTTGCCGTCGATCATCTGGTCGAGCGAGCGGGCCAGATCGGGGGTCAGGCCCGAGATCACCATCACGTTGCCCGAGCCTTCACCGAGCTGGTTGGCGTTGGCGATGCCGGGCGGGTTCCAGCGGAAGCAGACCTGGATCTCTTGCGGGTTGCCGTTGCTGTCGAGGTAGACGTAGCGGTCTTCGAAGCCTTCGGCGCGGCCCGGCGGCATGCGCACGCCGACCTGGGCGAACAGGGTCCGCAGGGAGGTCAGGGTGGTGCCCACATTGGTCATGCTCGGGCCGAGGCCGCCTGAGCAGATATTGCCGGGGCTTGTGGCGCCGCTCATGTCGCCTCCCGACAGCGGCGTGGCGCCCGGAGCCGTCACGCTGACGCCCGCAGAAGGGTAGTTGGCGCCATTGACCATGTAGCGCGGCGCGGTCTGCGAGTCGCCCAGCACCACGCCCGTGCGCTGGTAGTACTGGTTGTAGGCCTGGGCCCACTGGTCGATGAACTTGTTCTTGATCTTGGTGTATTCGGCGTTGCGCTGGACGTCCTTGCCGATCGCGATGGCGCCGATGATCAGGCCGATGACGGCCAGGACGATGGCCATTTCGACCAGTGTGAAACCCGCCTGCGGGGAGGCGGTCCGGCGGGCGTGCGCCCAGCCGCGATTGCAGTGTGTTGCTGACATGCTTGCCCTCTTGAAGATGAAACTGCGCACCCCGTTTGGATGACGGTCCGGATGCTAGAGAGCAAGCGTTAGAGAAACGTTAGAGCACTTTTTTCACATTTGTGCGCCGCACACGACAGAAATGACAGAACCCGCAATCCAGACAACAATCCTGGGCTGCGATGGCCAAGGGTGGGCTGCAGGCGCAACAATGGGACAGCCGTCCCAGAGGGCGGGACCGCGAGGAGGGGAGATGGGTGGCGCCCGGCGAAGGCGGGCGCGCGAAAGAGAGGCCGACGGCGGGCGTCGAAACGCCAGACCGTCAGCAGCCTGGCGCAGGGACAGCGCTCAGCGCACGACGCGCAGGTAGGCGCTGGCCGCGCAGCGCAGTTCCTGGGCCTGCACCGGGTCAGTGCCGGCGCGGGCTTCGGCGGTTTCGAACAGGCCGTTGGGGATGCCAGCACTCGCGTCCTGTTCGGGGCCACGGGCCATCAGGTTCTGCAGCAGTCGGGCAATCAAGGCAAACATATCGGGTCACCGTTTCGGTGTGTTGTGAAGACAGACTCAAGAATAAGGGTTAACCCTAGGAATGCAAGCCGCACCTGATGCCGCTTCGGCATGGGGTCTGAGCGCCCCGGGCATAGTCCTGCGGCGCCGCCCACAGGCCGAAAGCCGTCGACAATGGCAGGGATGAAGCTGCAGCTGCTTTCCGATCTTCACCTTGAAGTGCATCCTCACTTTGCACCTGAGCCCCATCCTGAAACGGATCTGCTCGTGCTGGCCGGCGATATCGGCTCTTATCAGCCGGGCTCTCTGCTGGCCGACGCCGACTTCGGCCTGGCGCGATTCTCGCCGCTGACGGGCTGGCCCACGCCAGTGGTCTTCGTGCCGGGCAACCATGAGTATGACCAGCAGGATTTCGATGCAGCCCACCTCCGTCTGCGTCAGACCTGTGAGCGCCTGGGACTGATCTGGCTGGAGCGCGAAAGCTGGGTCTTCCAGGGGGTGCGCTTTCTCGGCACCACCCTCTGGAGCGATTTCGATGCCCTGGCCCATCAGGCCGGCGCGCCGCCGCCCCAGGCGCTGAAGATGCGCGAGAAGGCCTTCCGGGCCGCCGATTTCTACCTCCGCAAGACCGGCTGCACACGCCACGGCCAGGCCATGCTGGCGCGCGAGGTCCGCGAGCAGGCCCTGGTCTGCCGGCAATGGCTGTCGGAGGCCCTGGCGCAGCCCTTTGACGGGCCGACGGTGGTGGTCACTCACTTCGCGCCCAGCCTCCAGAGTGCTGACCCGCGCTATGGCTTGAGTCCGGGCACTGCGGGCTTTTGCAACCACCTGGACGCCCTGCTGCCGCAGGCTCGCCTGTGGCTGCACGGCCACCTGCACGCCCCCAGCGACTACCGCTCGGGCGGCTGCCGTGTGGTGGCCAATCCGCTGGGCTATGCGCGCAAGGATGAACAACGGCATTTCCGGGCACGGCATTGCATCGAACTGGATTGACGGCCCCGGTGAAGGCTTTTGACATTGACTCAGCTCAATTTTCAAACCCCGCGCCCGCCCTAAGCTGGATCTCCACCTCAAGGAGAAGCGCATGAAGATCCTGCTCGCCGTGGACGGCAGCCCCTACACCAAGAAGATGCTGGCCTACCTGGTCACCCATGAGCACCTGCTCGGGGGGCAGGCCGAGTTGACCGCCCTGACCGTGCATCCGGCGCTGCCGGCCCGTGCCAAGGCGGCACTGGGCAAGGACATTGTCGAGACCTACTACGCCGACGAGACCGAGAAGGTGATGGCACCGGTGCAGAAGTTCCTGGGCCGCCATGGTCTGCATCTGGCGCGCGCCAGCAAGACGGGTCGGCCGGGGGAGGCGATTGCCAAATTTGCCGATGCCGGCAGATTCGACCTTCTGGTGATGGGCTCACACGGCCACGGTGCGCTGGGCAATCTGGTCATGGGCTCGGTGGCCACCCAGGTGTTGGCCCAGTGCCGCGTGCCGGTGCTGCTGGTGCGCTGAAGGCGTGCCGGCTCAGGCCGAGCCGGGGCGGCTGTTCAGGCCTTCGAAACTGCTGCGCAGCACCATGTCGACGATCTGGGCATTGCTGAATTGCGAGCCCTGCTTGAGGAAGCCGACCACCGGATCGCAGGCCCGTGCATAGAGCGTGTACAGGATCACCTGCGGCGGCAGCGATGCCGTGATCAGGCCCTGGGCCTGGGCTTCGGTGATCCAGGCGCCGAGCTGTTCGCCGAGGGCGCGCAGCCCCTCCATGTAATCGCTGTTGCCCAGCAGCACGGGGCGCAGCGAGGAGTTGCGGCTGGGCAGGGCGGGCATCTCGTCGGCCAGTTGCAGCGACATGGCCCAGCCCACCACCGATTTGAGCTTGTCCACCGGCGAGATGTCGGGCGGGACGATCTGCAGGAACTGCAAGGCCCGACGGACCACATGCACCATGGCGGCCGCCGCCAGTTGCTCCTTGCCCGGGAAATGCTTGTAGAGGCTGGCCTTGGCAATGCCGACGGCCGCCGCCACCTCGTCCACCGTCATGGCGTCGAAGCCCTTCTCACCGAGCAGGCGGATCACGGTCTGGACGATGGCCTCCTCACGCACCTGGTGCATCTGGGCCTTGAAGGAAACGCGGGCGGGGGGGGTGGTGTTCACAACATGATTTTAATCAGACGATGCCGTTTTGGGGCTGGATCTGGCAAAAACAGCGCGCACGCGCCCAGCAGTTCACACAGATCGGCCCGAGCCGACGGGCCGGACCTGTCAGGCCAGGGCCTTGGCCGCCGCGTTCGTGAGCGCCCCCGACAGGATGTCGAGCACCTCGGACTCCAGGTTCCAGCAATGCCAGTAGAGCTGGATGGGCAGCGCGAAATCCGGCACCAGATTGACGAGCCGCCCCTGGGCCAGCGCCTCGCGCACCAGCAGTTCGGGCACGACGCTGATGCCCCAGCCGGCCAGCACGGCACGCACCTGGCCCTCGGAACTCGGCACGAAGAGCTGGCTCAGCGACACCCGTTTGAGGCCGAAGCACTGGCTCACGAACTCGCTTTGCATGTCGTCCTTGCGGTTGAAGGCGACGAAGGGCACATCGCGGAAATTGTGGGGCGTGAGGCCCTCGCCGAGGCGCTGGGCCGCCAGGCCCGGATGGGCCACCGCCACATAGCGCATCGCCCCCAGCGGCACCACCTTGCAGCCCCGCAGCGCCTGCTTGAGGGTGGTGACGCAACCCAGCACCTGGCCGGAGCGCAGCCATTCATCGGTGAAGTCCTGGTCGTCGGTGATGATCTCCAGCGGCAGTCCCTGCTGTACCACCGGGTCCAGCGCCGGCAGGGCCCAGCTGGCGATGCTGTCGGCGTTGATGGCGATCGAGATGCGTTCCTCTTCTCGGGCTCTTTTGCCCCCGCCAGGGGTGAGGTCGCGCAGGTCGCGGTCGAGGTCGGCGCGCAGCAGCCGCAGCTGCTTGGTGTGCTTGAGCAGCAACTGCCCGGCCGGCGTGGCCTTGAGCGGGCGGCTGCGCACGATGAGCACCGTGCCGGCCTGCGCCTCGAGCGCCCGCAGGCGCTGCGACACCGCCGACTGGGTGATGCTCAGGCGCTGGGCCGCGCGCTCGAAGCCCCCCTCTTCGACGATGGCGGCCAGACATTCGAGGGCGTGGGGGTCAAAGGTGTTCATGGGCACAAATCCGGTGCAGGACCGGCCTGTTCTGGTGGGTGCAGAAATATAAGCAAGACTGATGCAAGAACCAAGAGTTTAATTTTTCTTTTCAAACGCAGGGCCCTTGCCGCACACTGCGGCGCATGAAAACCATCGTCCTTGGCGCCGGCATCATCGGCGTGAGCACCGCCTGGCACCTGCGTGAACGCGGGCATGAAGTCACCGTCATCGAGCGCCAGCCCGAGGCCTCGCTGGAGACCACCTTTGCCAATGCGGGGCAGATCTCGGTCAGCTACTGCGAGCCCTGGGCCAACGCCGAGGCACCGCTGAAGGTGCTCAAGTGGATGACCAAACCCGACGCACCGCTGCTGTTCCGCCCCCAATGGCCCCTCGGCCCCGGCCTGCAGCAATGGCTCTGGGGCCTGCGCTTCCTCGGACAGTGCAATGACGCGGCCTTCGAACGCAATGTGAGCCAGTTGGTCGCCCTGGGCGCGTACAGCCACGCCGCCCTCAAGGACATCGTGCAGAGCACCGGCATCGACTACCACCGGCTGGAGCGCGGCATTGCCCACTACTACACCGACCAGGCGTCGTTCGACGCCGCCGGCCAGGCCGCCGAGCTGATGCAGCGCCATGGCGTGTCGCGCCGGGTGGTCAGCCGCGACGAGCTGTTCAGGATCGAGCCGGCCTTCAAACCCTTTGCCGATCACATCGTGGGCGGCACCTTCACCGACACCGACGAGAGCGGCGACGCCCGCCTGTTCACCCAGGGCCTGGCCCAGCGCTGCGCCCAGCGCGGGGTCAAATTCCTCTACAGCCATTCGCTGCAGCAGCTGGGTCTGGATCAGGGCACGGCGCGCTCGGTGCGCATCGCCCCGGTGGATGCCCAGGGGCGCAGCAGTGGCGCAACCCGCGAACTCAAGGCCGACGCCATCGTGGTGGCTGCGGGCTCGTACACCGCGCCGCTGCTGCGCACGGTGGGCGTGAACCTGCCCATCTACCCGGGCAAGGGCTACAGCGCCACCTTCAAGATCCTCAAGCCCGAGGCCGCGCCCTGGGTGTCGGCCATCGACGACGAACTCAAGGTGGCCATGAGCCGCCTGGGCGACGACCTGCGCGTGGCCGGCACCATCGAGGTGGGCGGCTACGACCTGGACCTGGACACGCCGGTGGCCCGCGCCCGCTGCGAGATGCTGGCACGCCGCATCGAGCGCGTCATGCCGGGCGTCTGCGACACCCGCCTCGAATCCGAAGGCGGCAACCCGCGCTTCTGGTGCGGCCTGCGTCCGGCCACGCCGACCAACATCCCCTACATCGGCCAGACCCGCGTGCCGGGCCTGTGGGTGAACGCCGGCCACGGCACCCTGGGCTGGACCCATGGCGCCGGCTCGGGCAAGGCCCTGGCCGAACTGATCCATGGCGAGCTGCCCAGCATCGCCGACCGCTTCGGCTTCCTCGGCGCCCGCCCCGGCAAGCTGCAGGCGGCGATGGCCTGATCCCGGGGCCGGTCATCGAAGGCCCTAATATGCCGGGCATGAGCACACCCTCTTCCCGGCATTTTCTTTTCCTCACCACCTCGAGCCGCGAGGCCGGCCATGTCGGCAACACCGAATGGCTGGCACGCCAGGCGGCAGCGGCCCTGCCCGCCGATCAAGCACAGACCTGGCTGTCGCTGGCCCGGCTGGACCTGCCGCCCTTCGTGGACCTGCGCCACACCGTGGGCAGCTACGCCGCCCCCGAAGGCGGCCTGAAGACCCTGCTGGACGCGACCCTGGCCGCCACCCACCTGGTGTTCGTGTCGCCGGTCTACTGGTTCAGCATCCCGGCGCCGCTGAAGACCTACCTCGACCACTGGAGCGGCTGGCTGCGCACCCCGGGCCTCGATTTCAAGGAGCGCATGGCCGGCAAGACCCTGCAGGTGATCAGCACCAGCGGCGACCGGACCAAGGCCCAGCCCATGTTCGACTCGCTGCGGCTGTGCGCCCAGTTCATGGGCATGGCGCATGGCGGCGAGCTCTGGGGCAAGGGCGGCGCACCCGGCGCGGTGCAGGCGGATCTGTCGGCCTGCGAGCAGGCCGCCCGCTTCCTGGGCTGAGCACCGACGCCCTCAACCGTCCGCAGCGCCTCTCTGCGCCGAACGGGCCACCATGGCGCGCAACCACGCATGGCCCGGCCCCTGGCGCAATCTCTTGTGCCAGACCGCATCCACATGCACCGGCGGCACGTCCAGCGGCAGATCGCGCCAGATCAGCTGGCCGGCGATGCCCGTCACCTCCACGAAATGGCGCGGCAGCACGGTCAGCAGATTGGAGCTGGCCACCACCCGGCCGGCGGTGAAGAACTGGTTCACCGTCAGCACGATGCGGCGCTCGCGCCCGACCGAGGTCAGGGCCTCGTCGATGAAGCCATAGGGACGGCCTGAAAAGCTCACCAGCAGGTGGCGCGCCGCGCAATAGCGCTCCAGCGTCAGCTCGCCTTGCGCCAGCGGGTGGTCGCGGCGCATCACACAGACATAGTGGCCGTCGTACAGACGCTGGTGCGCATGGGCCACCGCCTCGCCGGCCTGGCTGCGGGCGGTGAGGTCCGAGATGACCGCCGGGAAATAGCCGATGGCCAGATCGGCCGCCTCTTCGTCGAGCAGGCGCCGAGGGTCCCGCGTGGCCAGGGGCACGACCCGGATCGACACCCCCGGCGCCTCGGCCTCGATCAGATCGACCAGCTCGGGGATGAGCAGGGCTGCGGTGGCGTCGGCCATGGCCAGCACGAAGGTGGTGTTGGCCTCGGCGGGCACGAAATGCTCGGGCATCAAGGCGGTCTGCAACTGCAGCAGGGCCTCGCGCACCGTCGGCCACAGCGCCATCGCCAGGGGCGTGGGTTCGATGCCCTGGCCACTGCGGCGCACCAGTTCGTCGTTCAGCGTCTCACGCAGGCGCCGCAAGGCATTGCTGACCGCAGGCTGGGTCAGCGACAGCTTGCGCGCGGCCCGGGTCAGGCTGCGCTCGGCCATGACCTCGTCGAAGACCTTGAGCAGATTCAGGTCCAGGCTGCGGAAATTGGGCGGCGGCATGCTGGGTACTGGCGCACTCATTACCAATATGAATGGAGATCATCATCAATATAAAGTTGAATCGTACACGGGTTAACCCTAGGATTGAGGCCAACAAGGGTCTACCGGCCCGCCATCAAAGGAATCCGCCATGAGCAGCTTGACCCGCACCGACTACGCCTCCACCCATGCAGGGGTCGAACGCGCCGAACAGGCCATCGACACCCTGATCGACACCGCCCGCCGATTCGACGGGGCCCGCGGCATGGCCGCACTGCTGCTGGCGGCTGTGGTCTCGGCCCTGCTGGTGGTGGCCAATCAGGTCATCGACACCTGGACCGAAGGGCATCTGCTGGCCGCCTGGATCGGTCTGTGGACCGTGGGTTTTGCCGCCCTGGCCCTGCTGGCCGCACCGGCCCGCAGCATGGCCCTGGGCCTGCGCAGCCGCCTGCAGCGCTGGAGCGCCGAACGCCGCCGGGCGGCGGAAGACCATCGCCTCTGGAGCCTGGCGCTCAGCGACGCCCGCGTGATGGCCGACATCAGCCGCGCCATGAGCCGCGATGCGGCCCGGGATGTGCTGCGCGGCGACTATTGAGATCGCCGGCGTGGCGGCCTTGGCTGCCCGCTCACTGAAAAGGCTGCCGTCCTCAGGGGACAGCAGCCTTTTTTCATGGCCAGGCCGCCCCGGGTTCCGCCCCGGGCACAAAAAAACCGCCGCTCCTTGCGAAGCGGCGGCAACTGACAAAATTCAAAATCCCGATCCGGCCGGTGCTGCCGGGGCGCCAGGCCCCGGCCCTCGGCCGGCAGCGCAGGCTCAGGCGGCCAGGCGCTTCTCGAGTTCAGCCTTGGTGGCCAGCAGGGCGGCCGGCAGGTGGTAGGCCAGCTGATCGAAATGCGCGGTGTGCAGCTTCAGCTCTTCGGTCCAGGCGGCGCGGTCGATGCTGGTGACGGTGTTGAACTGGGCTTCGGAGAAGTCCAGGCCGCTCCAGTTGATCTCGGCATAGGTGGGGGCCACGCCGAACATGGTATCGCTGCCTTGGGCCTGGCCTTCGATGCGGTCGATCATCCACTTCAGCACGCGCATGTTCTCGCCGTAACCGGGCCAGACGAACTTGCCGTCATCGCCCTTGCGGAACCAGTTGGTGGTGAAGATCTTGGGCTGCTTGCCGCCGGCGGCGCTGATCTTGTCGCCCGTGTTGAGCCAGTGCTGGAAGTAGTCGCTCATGTTGTAGCCGCAGAAGGGCAGCATGGCGAAGGGATCGCGGCGCACCACGCCCTGCTGGCCGAAAGCCGCAGCGGTGGTTTCGGAGCCCATGGTCGAGGCCATGTAGACGCCTTCGGTCCAGTTGCGGGCCTCGGTCACCAGGGGCACGGTGGTGGAGCGGCGGCCGCCGAAGATGAAGGCATCGATCACCACACCGGCCGGGTCGTCCCAGGCGCTGTCCAGGGCCGGGTTGTTGGTGGCGGCCACGGTGAAGCGGGCGTTCGGGTGGGCGGCCTTGGCACCGGTTTCCTTGGCGATGGCCGGGGTCCAGTCCTTGCCTTGCCAGTCGATCAGGTGGGCGGGGGTGTTGCCGCTGTCCTTTTCCATGCCTTCCCACCACACATCGCCGTCATCGGTCAGGGCGACGTTGGTGAAGATCACATCCTTGTCCAGGCTGGCCATGCAGTTGGGGTTGGTCAGGGTGTTGGTGCCGGGGGCGACGCCGAAGTAGCCGGCCTCCGGGTTGATGGCGCGCAGCGAACCGTCGGCCTGGGGCTTGATCCAGGCGATGTCGTCACCGATGGTGGTGACCTTCCAGCCTTCGAAGGCGGCAGGCGGCACCAGCATCGAGAAATTGGTCTTGCCGCAGGCGCTCGGGAAGGCGGCGGCCACGTGGTACTTCTTGCCCTGGGGGTTGCTCACGCCGAGGATCAGCATGTGCTCGGCCAGCCAGCCCTGGTCGCGGCCCATGTTGGAGGCGATGCGCAGGGCCAGGCACTTCTTGCCCAGCAGCGCGTTGCCGCCATAGCCCGAACCGTAAGACCAGATCTCGCGGGTCTCAGGGTAGTGGACGATGTACTTGACGGTGGGGTTGCAGGGCCAGCTGGTCTGGTCGGTCTCGCCTTCGGCCAGGGGGGCGCCCACGGTGTGCAAGCAGGGCACGAACTCGCCATCGACGCCGATCACGTCGAACACGGCCTTGCCCATGCGGGTCATGAGCTTCTGGTTCACGGCCACGTAGGCGCTGTCGGTCAGCTCGACGCCGATGTGGGCGATGTGGGAGCCCAGCGGGCCCATGCTGAAGGGCACCACATACATGGTGCGGCCCTTCATGCAGCCGTCGAACAGGGGCTGCAGGGTGGCGCGCATCTCGGCCGGGGCCTTCCAGTTGTTGGTGGGGCCGGCGTCTTCCTGCTTTTCGGAGCAGATGAAGGTGCGGTCTTCCACACGGGCCACGTCACTGGGATCGGAGCAGGCCAGGAAGCTGTTGGGGCGCTTGGCGGGGTTGAGCTTCTTGAAGGTGCCGGCGTCGACCAGCTGCTGGCACAGGCGTTGGTATTCGGCGTCGCTGCCGTCGCACCAGTACACCTCGGCGGGCTTGCACAGGGCCACCATGTCGGCCACCCAGGCGATCAGCCGGGCGTTCTTCACATAGGCGGGTGTGTTCAGGTTCAGGCCCTGCATCACGGGTGAGTTCATCGAAAGGCTCCTAAGTTGAAAAGTCGTCTTTTCAAAAGGGCCTGGCGACGGGCCGGCGGGCCATGAGCACGCACTACCTTTTGAGAAAACGGCTGGGTTGCTCAGTCGGCGGGCGGTTCACGGGCACACACGGAAGAGGGGCGGACAGTCCGGGGCACCGCGGGTCGGCTGGGATGACGATTTTATGAAGCCATCCGCAGAATGTCTTCAAGTTACCCAGCAATTTCATGCAAAAAATGCATCAGGTTATGCATTGAAAAACAGAGGTCGAAAAAAAGCCCCATGGCTGAACATGGGGCTGATTCGACGCCGGAGTGCCCGGGAAACGCAGAACGGCGGCCCCTCAGGGCCGCCAGACAGGAGCCAGAGTCCGGCCGGCGAGGCCGCTCAGGCCATCGAGACGGCGATGAAGGCCAACAGGAACATCAGCACACCGCCCACCAGGGGCAGCACCATGGGAATCATGGGCACCACGGACTCGACCGGATCGGTGGCGTTGTCGGTGGTGTGGGCTTGAACAGGGCTGGACATGGAAAACTTCCTTGGCGAGTCAGGTCGACTGCGCATTCTAACCAGCCCGCGGCAAAACGGAAGCATGGCTGAGCAGATCGGCTTGCAGGCCGGCGGCCTGGAGCCGCGACAGCAGTTCCTGGATGTGGGCCGGCCCCCGGGTCTGCACCACGAGTTCGATTTCCACATTCTGCGCGGCCAGGGAGGTGAAGGCGCGCTGATGGTGCACCTCGTCGATGTTGGCGCCCGCATCGGCCACCACGGTGGTGATGTGCGCCAGCACCCCGGGCACATCGCGGGCCCCGACCCGGATGCGCGCCAGCCGGCCCGAACGCACCAGGCCCCGTTCGATGATGGCCGCCAGCAGCAGCGGGTCGATGTTGCCGCCGCTGAGCACCAGGCCGACCTTGCGGCCGGCAAAGCGTTCCGGTTGCTTGAGCACCGCCGCCAGACCGGCGGCCCCGGCGCCTTCGACCAGGGTCTTCTCGATCGCGAGCAGCATCACGATGGCCTGCTCGATGTCGCCCTCGTCGACCAGCACCAGGTCATCGAGCCGCTCGGCCAGCACCGCCTGGGTCAGTTGGCCGGGCGAGCCCACGGCAATGCCTTCGGCGATCGTGCTGCTGCCCTGGGGATGGTGGGTGCCCCGCAAGGCATTGAGCATGGCGGGGAAGCGGGTGGTCTGCACCCCGATCAGCTCGATGCCGGGGCGCAGGGCCCGTGCCACCGTGGCGATGCCCGCCATCAGGCCGCCGCCGCCGATGGAGATGACCAGGGCGTCGAGATCCGGCTGGGCCTCCAGCATCTCCAGGCCGACCGTGCCCTGGCCGGCCATGATGGCCTCGTCGTCATAGGGATGGATGAAGGTGAGCTGCTGGGCCTCGGCGAGCTCGAAGGCGTGGCGGCGGGCATCCTCGAGCGTGTCGCCATGGAGCACGACCTCGGCGCCGAAGCCCCGCGTGCGCTCGACCTTCACGCCCGGGGTGAATCGGGGCATCACGATGACCGCCCGCAGCCCCAGGCGCTGCGCATGGTAGGCCACGCCCTGGGCATGGTTGCCGGCGCTCATGGCGATCACGCCGCGGGCACGCTGGGCCTCGTCGAGCTGGGCCAGCTTGTTGCAGGCCCCGCGCTCCTTGAAGGAGGCGGTGAACTGCAGGTTCTCGAACTTGAGGAAGATCTGCGCGCCCGTCAGCTGCGACAGGGTGCGGGACTCCACGCAAGGCGTGTTGAGCACATGGGGCCCCACGCGGGTGGCTGCCAGGCGGATATCTTGAAGCGACAACATAGCCCCCATTTTGACCATAGTGCGTGTATATGGCGAGCAGATTGACGCGCGTCAAACTGGCTACTTTCGACGCCAGTTCCAATGCGCCAGGGGAGTATTCAAGCAGACGGGCGCGCACAAGGCCTGCAACCCGATTCGAGCATGAAACTGAATTTGCCTGTGACCCAGCAAGAGCGCGTGATGGCCGAAGGCTCCGTGCTGGTCTCCACCACCGATGTGCAAGGGCGCATCACCCACTGCAACCGCGCCTTTGTCGAGATCAGCGGCTTCGACTATGAAGAGCTGCTGGGCCAGCCCCACCATCTGGTGCGGCACCCGGACATGCCGGCCGAAGCCTTTGCCGACATGTGGTCCACCATCGGCCGGGGGCGTCCCTGGTCGGGGGTGGTGAAGAACCGCTGCAAGAATGGCGACCACTACTGGGTGCTGGCCAATGTCTCGCCGGTGATGGAGAACGGCAAGCCGGTCGGCTACATGTCGGTGCGCCTCAAGCCGAGCCGGGCGCAGATCGCCCAGGCCGAGGCGCTCTATGCCCGGATGACCCAGGAAGCCGCGTCAGGCCGCCGTTCATTCCGCCTGCATGCCGGGGGCATCCGCGGCGTGGGGTGGCGCGACTGGCCACGCCGCCGGCACCGCATGACGCTGGCCCAACGCACCGGACTGGCGTCGGCCGCCGCGCTCGGCCTGACGGTCGCCATGGCCTGGCTGTGGCCCCAGGGCCTGGCCGGCCTGCCGCTGTGGCTGGGCCAGGCCGGGGTCGCCGCTCTGGCCTGGTCGGGCTTTCAGGCGTGGTTCACGCTCAGCACCGCCCAGCCGCTGAGCGAGGCTGCCACCCTGGCGGGCAGCCTGGCGTCCTGCAACCTCGACGGCGAACTCGACTACAACCCGACCAACCCCATCGGCCAGATCAAGCGCATGCTGTGGCTGGTGAACCTGAACATGCGGGCCATCGTCACCGACGTGCGCGGCGAGGTCGACGACATCGTGGCCGAGGCACGCGACATCCGTGACGGCACGGTGGACCTGTCGGCACGCAGCGAGCAGCAGGCCCAGGCGGTGGCCGAGACGGTGGCCGCCGTCAGCGAGATGAATGCCTCGCTGCAACAGACCTCGGACACCGCCGACCGGCTCAACGGCCTCAGCGAGAAGGCCGGCGAGCATGCCGGCCAGGGCAGCCAGGCCACCGACGAGGTGGCGAGCTCCATGGGCCGCATCCGGCATTCGTCGACACGCATCACCGAGATCATCGACCTCATGGAAACGCTGGCCTTCCAGACCAACCTGCTGGCACTCAATGCCGCCGTGGAGGCGGCCCATGCCGGGGAGCAGGGTCGCGGCTTTGCGGTGGTGGCCTCCGAGGTCCGCGCCCTGGCCCACCGCAGCACCGAGGCGGCCCATCAGATCCGCGAGCTGATCGACGTGTCGGTCAACGACGTCAACGCCGGTGGCAGCAGCGTGGACGAGGCGGCCCGCACCATCGGCGGCGTCGTCCATGCGGTGCAGCGGGTCAGCGAACTGCTGCAGGCCATCCAGAGCTCGGCCCAGGAGCAATTGATCGGCGTCGGCCAGGTCGACCAGGCGATGCAGGTGATCGACGACGTGACCCACCGCAACGCGGCACTGGCCCGCGCCTCGGCCGAGGCCACCGAATCGCTGGAGCGCCGGGCCGACACGCTGCAGCGGGCGGTGCGGATCTTCCGGGTCAAGGCCTGAGTGGGGCCGGCCCTGGCAACCCGTCAGAGAGCCATCAGGGGGCCGACTGGCAGACCCGCAGCACCTCGGCGCCATAGGCCTCGAGCTTGCGGGCCCCGATGCCGCTGATGCCCTGCAGGTCCTCCAGCGTCCCGGGGTGGCGGTCGGCGATGGCGGCCAGGGTGGCGTCATGGAAGATGACGTAGGCGGGCAGATTGTGTTCGCGGGCCACCTCGGTGCGCCAGGCCTTCAGCGATTCGAAGCGGCTCAAGGCCGCCCCTTCGAGCGAGATGGCCGCCTTCGGCAGCGCCGCGCCACCGCCTGCCGAACGCCGGCTGCGCCCGCCCGAG
>JAFAMV010000100.1 GCA_019233055.1 Curvibacter sp. | reverse complement strand
CAATTCCCGGGCGTCGTCGACGTAGTTGGCACAGACCCCCTTCATCACCGCGAGTACCTCGGTGTAGGCGCGGTCTTCGTGTCGACTCGCCTGCAGCAAGGTGGCGCCGGACAGGTACGGAATACGTGCGTCATCGGGGGTGCGGTCAAATCGCCGGATCACCGCCACGGGAGTGCCTTGCACCACGGACACATGGGCCTTTGCGGCGGTGATGCCCGCCAGGTCTGCCAGCTTGAGCGCCAGCACCTCCGCGCGGGTCACATTGCGTTCGTCCTTGATGCTCGGGAACTTGCCCAATGCCAGGCAGCCTTCTTCGTCCAGGATGCTGCATTTCGGGCGCATGCCTCCGAGAGAGGTGCCCTTGCCGCGAAGGTAGGCCAAATCCTGGGTGGTTTCCTTGCCGAGTTCGACGGCTCGAGAAGAGGAGAGCATCTTCTCGAGTTCAAGCATGGGCGGCGTCGCTCGCCTGCCCGCAGGCACGGCGTCGAGGTAAGCACCCCGGGAATCACGCAGGCGCAGTGCGCCCATGCGGCTGAAATCATCGACCGCGCAAAGATAGTCGAGCTCGGTCAGTGCCCCCAGATGGGGATTGTCTTCGCGGCGCTTGGCATGCGCGCGAGCGATGACACGGCGGCCCCACGCATCTGGCTCGGTGTCTCCGAGGGCAAGAAAAAACGGCGAGTCTTCCTTGGTCGTCGGTTTGCGGGTCTGGTAACCCGGTGTGGCCATGAGGTCTGGCGATACGTTGAACGTGTCTGTGTGGTCGAGCCAATCCTGAAAGTAGGTGAACTGCGTGAATACCCGAGGCCCGTTTCGCACGAACACGAGTTTGCCCACGGGTGTGCCGACCTTTCCCAGGCAGACATCCAGTTCCGTTTTCATGCTTTGTACTGCGGCACTTGCTTTGGTCGCCATGACGCGAACAGTCCTTCAAAAGGCTTTGGGCGTCTTGCGACGCTTGCTGTAAACCCGAGATGGAAGCTCTGCGTCCATCAGCGCAAGTCCGACCGAGTCGGCCTGCGTGTCCAAAAGGAGATTCAGCTTTTCCAGATCTCCAAAAACCTGCAGCGCGCTGGCCAGGTAGGTGAGTGCTGTTCCTGGGTGGCCATCCTCCAGCCGACGCACCGTGCTCACCGAAACGCTCATGCGGGACGCCAAATCGGCCTGGGACAGACCGCGCCGCCGGCGTGCGAGCCCGATGTTCTGGCCCAATGCCTTGAGCGCGCGGTCTACAGCCAGGTTGGGGGTGGCAACCATGAAAACATCCTCATGAGAACGCTTGTACTGCACAAGTGTTCTTATCAGAGTCATTGTAGAGTGTTGATCGGATTTTCTCAACAAGCGCTCTCATGAGAGCGATTTTTCTTCATAAGCGATCTTAAAAGAGCGATTTCTGGCAGTTGAGCATTGGAGCCACGACGCAGCCGGACTGCGAAAACAAAAAAGGCCAGCCCTGTCGGGCCGGCCTTTGCGTTGGCGACGGTCGAAGGCTTACCAGCGGGCCTTGATGCGGCCGTAGGCATAGTTGCCGAACTGGACCTGGGCGGCCGGGGTGAAGTAGACCTTGTCGGCAAAGGCGTACTTGGTGTAGTCGATGCCGCTGACCAGGGTGTTTGTGTTGCACAGGCCCGAGTTGACCTGGCCCAGGCCGATGCCGATGCCCACACCGGCATCCACCGAGGTGCAGGCGACGTCGGTGGAATCGGTCAGGCCATAGCTCGATGGGCTGCCGATGAGCAGGTTGTAGTAGTAGGCGCCATCGACGAAGAGCACATTCGAGCCCAGGTCGTTGATGGCCACCAGCAGGGCGCTGTTGAAGTCCTGCACCGCCGTGCTCAGGGAGCCGCTCAGATTGCTCTGCACCCCCCAGGGCGATTTGCTGGCGTCATAGAGGCCGGCCACCACCACGTACTTGGCGCCCGCCGTCACGAGGCGCCGGACCTGGGTGGCGAGGTCTTTGCCGGCCTGGGTCATGGCCAGATCGAGCGAAGAGTCGTTGGTGTAGCTCTGGGCCTGCACGATCAGATCGCTGAGGCCGCCGTTGAGGAGCACCACATCGTTGCTGCCGAAGCTGTCATTGGCCAGGAACTGGTCGATCTGCTGCGACACGGTCAGGCTGGTACTGGAGCCCACGGCATCGGGCTTCAGCGTCACGCGCACATGGGCGCTGGCATAGCTGGTGCCGCCGGAGGCCTTGGCACTGAGGTTCACGCCATAGTTGGCGGCGAACTGCTGGGTCCAGATGTTGGTGGTGTTGTCGTTGACCGTGTAGCGGGTGCCGGTCTGGCCGAGGTCGCTGAGACCGTCGCCGAAACTGATGATGCGCGAGGGCACCAGGGCCGAATCGATGGTGCTCGAGCCGCAGGCGGACAGCAGCGCCGCACTTGCACAGGCTGCCAGCACCAGCAGGCGGCGCGTCCAATTTCCAGTCATTGAAATCTCCATAAGAAGCGCTAGTTTAACGAGCCTGATGCAAACGCCCTGTCAAGCTGCTGCGGCGCGCTGCAGACGATCGCTCACGCCTTCCCAGTCGGCCGAGGCCGGCGGCCGTTCGACCCAGATCAATTGGACGCCGTCCTCGTCGAAACGCCGCAGCACCGCGAACAGTTCGCGTGCGGTGGCTTCGGCGTCTGCCGGCATGCGCCGCAGCTGCACCGAGGCCTCGGTGGCGGCCAGGGCCGTGCGCGCATAGACCCCGATGCGCGGGGCCTCGGTGCCCAGCAACTGCAAGGCCGCCTGGAGCGCCTGGGTGTCCATCAGCCGCACCTTGGCCCGCGGCGCATAGTGGGCTTCGAGCGTGCCGGAGGCCCGGGGATCGGGGCTGGACAGGTCTTCGCGGCTGCGCAGCGAGCGGCCGCAGGCGGCCTCGACCTGCTCGCGGCTGATGCCGCCGGGGCGCAGCAGCACCGGCGCGCCCCGCGTGCAGTCGACGATGGTCGATTCGATGCCCACCCGGCAGGGGCCGCCGTCGAGCACCAGGAGCCCGTCGCCGAACTCGCCTTCGACGTGGCCGGCCGTGGTCGGGCTCACCCGGCCGAACAGGTTGGCGCTGGGGGCCGCCAGGCCCATCACCCCCAGGCGCGCACAGGCCGTCAGCAGGGCATGGGCGACCGGGTGCGAAGGACAGCGCAGGCCGATCGAGTCCTGCCCGCCGGCGGCGGCGCCACCGGCCTCGGCACGGCGCGGCAGGATCAGGGTCAGGGGGCCGGGCCAGAAGGCGTCCATCAGGGCCTGGGCGAAATCCGGGACCTGGGCGGCAAAGGCCGGCACCTCGGCGGCGCTGGCCAGGTGCACGATCAGCGGGTGGTCGCTGGGCCGTCCCTTGGCGCTGAAGATCTTGGCCACCGCCCCATCGCTGCCGGCATCGGCCGCGAGGCCGTAGACCGTCTCGGTGGGCAGGCCGATCAGCTCGCCCGCCGCCAGCGCCTGGGCGGCGCGTTCTATCGACACGGGGTCGTGCCCATCCAGAATCATGCGCGGCCTTTCAGAAGGGTTCCAGGCCCAGGATGGCGGCCGCCTGCAGGGCGGCCTGGCGCACCTCGTCCGGGCTGCTGCCGGTCAGGGTCAGGTGGCCCATCTTGCGGCCGCGCTTGGCCTCGAGCTTGCCATAGAGGTGCAGGTGGGCACCGGGCAGGCCCAGCACCCGCTCCCACGGCGGGGTGCTGGCGTCGGCGGCGCCGTCGGGATACCAGAGGTCGCCCAGCAGGTTGAGCATGATGCTGGGGCTGTGCAGACGTGGCGCCAGCAGGGGCAGGCCGGTCATCGCACGCACCTGCAGGTCGAACTGCGACAGGTCGCAGGCGTCGACGGTGTAGTGCCCGCTGTTGTGCGGCCGCGGCGCGATCTCGTTGACCACCAGGGTGTCGCCCTGCAGCACGAAGAACTCGACGCACAGCACCCCCACATAGTCGAGGCCGGTGGCCACCGAGCGTGCGGCGGCGACGGCCTGGGCGGCCAGATCGGCCGGCAGGTTGCCTTCATAGACTTCGGTCACCGCCAGGATGCCCGCGCGGTGCAGGTTGCGCTGCACCGGGAAGTTCACCATCGCGCCATCGGCGCCCCGGGCCACGATCACCGAGCATTCGGCGGCCAGCGGCAGCATCTTCTCGAGCACGCAGGTCACCTGGCCCAGCTCGGCCCAGGCGGCCGCCAGGGCGGCCGCATCGGCGACCCGGACCTGGCCCTTGCCGTCGTAGCCCAGGCGCGCGGTCTTGAGGATGCCCGGCAGCAGATCGGCCGGCACGGCCGCCAGCTGCGCGGCCGATTCGATCACCGCATGGGGGGCGCAGGGCACGCCGCAGCGCACGAAATGGGCCTTCTCGGCGGCCCGGTCCTGGGCGATGGCCACGGCAGCGGCGGCCGGCGAGACCGGGCGGCTGGCCGCCAGCCGGGCCATGGCCTCGGCGGGCACGTTCTCGAATTCGGTGGTCACGGCGCTGCACAGCCGGGCCAGCTCGTCCAGGCCGGCCGGGTCGCTGTAGTCGCAGCGGATGTGGTGGTGGCTGACGCGGCCGGCCGGGCTGGCCGGATCCGGGTCGAGCACGGCGGTGAAGTAGCCCATCTGCTGGGCGGCGTGGACGAACATGCGGCCCAACTGGCCCCCGCCCAGCACCCCCAGGGTGGTTTCCGTCTTCTCGACGGGCAGGATCAGGGCGGTGCTCATGCGGCGGGCGGCAGGGTCATGGCGCGCGCGGCGGCGGTCTGTTCGGCGCGGAAGGCCTCCAGGCGCTGGCGCAGGGCCGGGTCTTCGTTGGCCAGCAGGGCGACCGCGAACAGCGCGGCATTGGCGGCGCCGGCGTTGCCGATGGCAAAGGTGGCCACCGGCACGCCCTTGGGCATCTGCACGATGCTGTGCAGCGAATCGACGCCTTGCAGGTGGCGGCTGGCCACCGGCACGCCCAGCACCGGCACGGGGGTCTTGGCCGCGATCATGCCCGGCAGGTGGGCGGCGCCACCGGCGCCGGCGATGATGGCCTTGAGGCCCCGGCCGGCGGCCGACTCGGCGTAGGCGAACATGTCGTCGGGCATGCGGTGCGCCGAGACCACGCGGGCTTCATGAGCGATGCCGAATTGCTGGAGAATCTGGACTGCATGCTGCATGGTGTCCCAGTCGCTGCTGGAGCCCATGACCACGCCGATGTGAATGCTGGTCGTCATAGAGGTGTTGGTTCGGCCCGGGCTGGCCTGCCGGTGTCGGCGGGCCGCAGCCTGGAATGCCGGGTTGCAGCCATGAATTTTACTTTTAGGCCCTGAAAGCTCCGAAATGATCGACGTCACCCTCCAAAATTTTGAAACCGAAGTCATTGCCGCTTCCATGACCACGCCGGTGCTGGTGGACTTCTGGGCGCCCTGGTGCGGCCCCTGCAAGACCCTGGGGCCGCTGCTCGAAAAGCTGGAGGCCGACTACGACGGCCGCTTCAAGCTGGTGAAGATCGACTCCGACCAGGAGCAGCAGCTGGCGGCCGCCTTCGGCATCCGCAGCATCCCGACCTGCATCCTGCTGATGGGCGGGCAGCCGGTGGACGGCTTCATGGGCGCGCTGCCCGAGGGCAAGGTGCGCGAGTTCCTCGACAAGCATGTGCCCTCCGAAGAGGCGCTGCAGGCCGAGGCCGAGACCGAGGAGGCCGACGCCCTGCTGCAGGCCGGCGACACCGAGGCGGCATTGGCCAAGCTGGCCGATGCCCTGGCGGCCGACCCGGGCAACGACGACGCGCGCTTCGAATACACCCGCCTGCTGATCGCCACCGGCAGTTTCGAGGAGGCCCGGGCCAATCTGGGCGAGCCGCTGGCGCGCATCCCGCGTCCGTTGCGCTTCGATGCCCTGCTGCGCTGGCTGGAGGCACTCGAATTCATCGCCACCGACGCGCGCGGCCAATGGTCGCTGGCCGACTTCGATGCCCGCATCGCCGAGAACAAGCGTGATTTCGACACCCGTTTTGCCAAGAGCCGCCTGCTGATCGCCCTGGGCGACTGGACCGACGCGATGGACGAGCTGCTCGAGATCATCCTGCGCGACAAGGGCTGGAACGAAGAGGCCGCGCGCAAGACCTTCGTCGCCATCCTCGAGCTGCTGACCCCGCCCAAGCCCAAGGCCAGCGCCGAGACCGGCGGCAAGGCGGCCGGCGGCATCGAGATCGCCGGCAAGGCCGTGGCCGCCCAGGACCCGCAGGCCGAGCTGGTGGCGCGCTACCGCCGCAAGCTCAGCATGACCTTGAACTGAGCTTCGCCGCGTCCGGGACCGCTGCGCCGCCACGGCGGCAGACCCGCGCTCAGGCCGCCTGCCGCTGGCCGCCCCGGACCTCGGGCGGCAGCCCCTCGCTGGCGAGCACGCGTTCGGCATTCAGGCTGCGGATCGGGATGCTGAGGTCGCGCGGGATGCCGCCCGACAGCTGCAAGGCCCGGTAGCGGCCGCAGCACACGCGCAGGAACGAGGCGAAGTTCTCGACGCTGCCGCGCTCGGCCAGCAACTCGTCGTGCAGCCGGGCGCACAGCTGCGGCACGCTCATGCCGTCGCGCCCGGCGATCTCTTCCAGCACCTGCCAGAACAGGTTCTCCAGCCGGATGCTGGTGGCCACGCCATGCAGGCGCACCGAGCGGGCACGGTTCTCGTAGAGGCGCGGATCGGCGCTGATGAACACCTGGCACATGGTTTGTCTCCTGGGCTGGCGCGCATCATCGCGGCCCCCTGGCAGGGCCGTCAAGCGGCGGCCGGCCCTGGCGTCGGCTGGCGTCGGCCGCTTCTCAGTGGCTGATGCGGGTGCCCAGCAGGGTCAGGAACTGGGCGATCCAGTCGGGGTGGGCCGGCCAGGCTGGCGCGCTGACCAGGTTGCCTTCGGTGTGGGCCCGGTCGACCGCGATGTCGGCATAGTGACCGCCGGCCAGCTCGACCTCGGCCCGGCAGGCTGGGTAGGCCGAGCAGGTCCGGCCTTGCAGCACGCCGGCCCCGGCCAGCAGCTGGGCGCCGTGGCAGATCGCGGCCACCGGCTTGGCGGCGCTGAAGAAGTGCCGCACAGCCGCCAGCACGGCCGGGTAGCCGCGCAGGTACTCGGGGCCGCGGCCGCCGGGCACCACCAGGGCGTCGTAGTCTTCGGCGCGCAGCTCGGCGAAGCTGGCGTTGAGCACGAAGTTGTGCCCCGGCTTCTCGCTGTAGGTCTGCGCGCCCTCGAAATCGTGGATGGCCGTCTTGATCGAATCGCCCGCCTGCTTGTCGGGACAGACCGCGTGCACCGTGTGACCCACCGCGAGCAGGGCCTGGAAGGGCACCATCACTTCATAGTCTTCGCAGTAGTCGCCACAGATCATCAGAATCTTCTTGCCAGCCATCGGAGTCTCCTTGAGGTTGTGAGGCTCAGGAATTGTTCAGGCTGGCGCCGGCCAGCGGGTGTTAGCCGGCTACTACATGGGCCGGCACCGGCCCATGCGTGTTGATCCTGGGCCGGTCTTCAGGCCGCCGTCAGGCGTTCCAGCGCCTCGCGGTACTTGGCGGCGGTCTTGTCGATCACCTCGCGCGGCAGGCGCGGGGCCGGCGCGGTCTTGTTCCAGGGGGCGCCGTTGATGCGCACGGCTTCCAGCCAGTCGCGCACGAACTGCTTGTCGTAGCTGGGCGGGTTCTCGCCGGCGGCAAAGGCGGCGTCATAGCCTTCGACGGGCCAGTAGCGCGAGCTGTCGGGGGTCAGCACCTCGTCCATCAGCACCAGTGAGCCGTCGGTGTCGAGGCCGAATTCGAACTTGGTGTCGGCAATGATCATGCCCTTGGTGAGTGCGATCTCGGCGGCGGCCTTGTAGATGGCGATGCTGATGTCGCGGATGCGGGTGGCCAGGTCCAGGCCGATCATCTCGACGGTGCGCTCGAAGGTGATGTTCTCGTCATGTTCGCCCACCTCGGCCTTGGCGGCCGGGGTGTAGATGGGCTCGGGCAGGCGCGAGGCGTTGTGCAGGCCCTCGGGCAGGGGCACGCCGCAGACCGAGCGGCTTTGCTGGTATTCCTTCCAGCCGCTGCCGGCGAGGTAGCCGCGCACCACGGCCTCGACCGGGATCGGCTTGAGGCGTTTGACCAGCATCGAGCGACCGCGGACCTGGGGCACCTCGTCCGCGTTGACCACGCTTTCGGGACTCTCGCCGGTCAGGTGGTTGGGGCAGAGGTGGCCGAGCTTGTCGAACCAGAACAGCGCCATCTGCGTCAGCAGCTCGCCCTTGCCGGGGATCGGCTCGCCCATGATCACGTCGAAGGCCGAAAGCCGGTCGCTGGCGACCATCAGGATGCGCTTGTCGCCCACGGCATAGTTGTCACGCACCTTGCCCCGGGCAAGCAGGGGCAGGGAGGTCAGGGCGGAGGTGTGCAAGGCGGTGGACATGGTGTTTTGATCAGAAAAACGGCAGAAACCCGGCAAAAAGAAAAAGCCCGTTGAACAGTCAACGGGCCCGCGCTATTCGGCGTGATTATCGCAAGTCTCGGCGATGGCCGGGAAACCGATGTCTGGCGGCGCTCGCGGGGCTCAGCTGCGGGACCAGCGATCGCCGGTCATCACGCAGGCCAGGGCCAGCACCACCAGGGTCACGCCGGCCCACTGCCAGGCGGTGATGGTCTCGCCCAGCAGGCCCATGCCCGCCGCCATGCCGACCAGGGGCACCCCCAGGCTGAACGGCGCCACCCGATTGGCCGGATGGCGCTGCAGCAGCCAGGTCCACAGCCCATAGCCGACCAGGCTGGCGCCCCAGCCCAGGTAGGCCACCGCCAGCCAGCCGGTCCAGGGGGTGTCGCGCCAGGCGTCATGGCTCTGCGCGGCATCGGTCCACCACGACAGGGCCAGGAAGGGCAGCACCGGCACCAGGGAACTCCAGGCCACGAAGCCCAGCGGGTCCATCGGCACCTTGGCCTGACGGCTGGCCAGCCGGGTGACGATGTTGGAGCTGGCCCACATGAACGAGGCGCACAGGGTCAGGGCAAAACCCCACAAGGTGGTCTCTCCGGTGCCGGCCGCGCCGTGGTAGTTCAGAGCAAAACACAGCAGGGCCAGGGCCGCCAGGCCCATGCCGATCTGCAGCGGCCGCCGTGTGTGCTCACCCAGCAGCACAAAACCCATCAACGCGGTCCAGAACACCTGGGTCTGCTGCAGCACCGAGGCCAGCGAGGCGGTCATGCCCACACGCATGGCGCAGAACAGGAAGCCGAACTGGCCCAGACCCTGGGTCAGGCCGTAGAGCACGATCCATTTCCAGGGCAGGGCGGGTCGGCGCACCAGCAGCACCATGGGGAAGGCGGCCACGCCGTAGCGCAGAGCGCCCAGCTGGAAGGGGCTGAAATGCTGCAGGCCGATCTTCATCGCGACGAAGTTCAGGCCCCAGACGACCACCACGCACAGGGCCGCCAGCAGGTCGCGGGGGGCCAGACTCTGCTGACCCAGGGGCAGGGTGGCGGTGGTCAATGCGGGGCTTGTGGGTTGGCCTTGGCGGCATCCAGATGGGCCTTGGCCTGCTGGGCCAGGGCGATGTCGCCGGGGGTTTCGGGGTGGAATTTGTCCACCGGGATGGGGCGGCCGTGCGAGTCGACCGACACGAAGACGATCAGGCACTCGGTGGTCTTGGCCATCTGGCCGCTCTTCATGTCGCCGCTGCGCACTTCCACCGAGATGTTCATGCTGGTGCCGCCGGTGTAGGCCAGTCGCGCCTCGACCTCGACCAGGTCGCCGATCATGATCGGCCGGTGGAAGCGGATGCCGCCGACGAAGACCGTCACGCAATAGCGCTTGGACCAACTGGTGGCGCAGGCGTAGCCGGCTTCATCGATCCATTTCATCACGGTGCCCCCATGGACCTTGCCGCCGTAGTTGACCGTGCTGGGTTCGGCGAGAAAGCGGAGAACGATGGAGTGCATGGCTTGCAGGGGGGTGGGATGGAAACCGTGATTATTTCCGACCGACGGCGTATTTGTGCGGTGCGTCCCACAAGCCCTGCAGTCACGCACAGGATTGCGGCAGGCATGGGGCATGCCGTCGGTCGACTCGATGGGCCTGTCAGATGTATTCGCTGACAGAATTTTCAAAAGAACACCTGCCTGGGTTTTGCCCCGGCTTCAGTCTCCCTCGTCCTCCCATCGCACCATGACCGAGCTGTTTGCGGACGTCCTGTTTCAACTGGGGCAGATGTCGACCATGCTGCCCCTGATCGCCTTCCAGACGACGGCGGTGGTCGGCATGTTGGCGGCTGTGATGGTGGTGACCCGCCGGCATGGCTGGCCCACCCGTTGGCGCGGGATCTACATGGGACTGGTCCTGGGCTGCACCGGCTACGTCATCACCTGGTTCATGGCCGACTACATGATCGGGGCGGTGAAGCTCAACCTCGCCATGGACGTGCTGCTGCTCGGGGGCTGGCTCGGTGGTCTGCGCGGCGGCTTGGTGTGCTATGCCTTCCTGATGCTGGCCCGGTGGCAGTTCGGCGGGGTGGACAACCTGGAGGGCGCCATGCTCGATTCCGCCGTGCCTTCGCTGTGCGGCTGGCTGCTGCACCATCTGATGCCGCCCCAGAACCGGAGCCGTTACCCGGCCTGGATCGCGCTGGTGCTGTGGCTGGTGCGCGTGTTCTGTTCCTTTGCCGGCCTGTGGCTGGGGTTCCAGGCCCTCGATGAGCCGCTGGAGACCCTGCATGCCCTGCTGGGGTTCCGGATGCTGTCGCTGCCGTTTTCGCTGCTGCTGCTGTATGCCGCCATCCTGCTGTTCGACAGCGACGCCCAGATCGACGCCCAGCAGGCGCGCGAATATGAGCTGACCCACAAGGACCTGCTCAGCGGACTGCCCAACCGCCGGGCCCTGAGCCAGTGGATCCAGCGGTTCTGGTGCGAACGGGTGGGCCAGCCATCGTGCCTGGCGGTGCTCGAGCTGGCCAATCTGCGCGAATTCCTGCTGCGTTTCGGGCAGGACCGGGGCGGCGAGCTGTGGCGCCAGTTCGCCGATGCCGATGCGGTGGGCGAACTGGCCCGGAACCTGACGCCGTTTCGACCCAGCTTCTTCCAATATGGCGACTTCTCGCTCGCCCTGCACCTTGAGGGCGTGGGCCTGGGCGCGCTGGAGCAGTCCCAGGTGGTGGACCGGTTCGTGACCCATCTGTGCGCCTCCATGGCCAGTTGCTGGCCCGGCTTCACCCCGACCATGCGATGCGCCGTGGTCGATCTCGACGAAGGCGGAGCCCACCCGGCCAAGCCCATCCCCTATCGCAACATCACCCTGGCCCTGAGTTCGCTGGATGCGGGGGTGGCCTATTTCAACGGCATCTTCAAGCGCGATCAATTGCTCGACAGCCACATCGAGTCGAGTCTGCTGGCCTGGATCCGCCACGAGTCCGAGGTGCCCATGCAGCTCCAGCCCAAGCTGCGCCTGCGTGACCGCCGGGTGGTCGGCGCCGAGGCGCTGCTGCGCATGAGCGATGCGCAGGGACAGCCGATCTCGGCCATGCGGGCGCTGTCGGTGTTCCAGCGCCATGGTCGGATGGCCGAGTTCGAGTGGGTGTCGCTGCGGGCGGTGGTGCGCCTGCTGGCGGCCCATGTCGAACGCCTGTGCGGGGTCGGCTTCGCCACCAACATCTCGGCGGCGTCCCTGCAGCAGCCGGATTTTGCCGAGCGCGTGAAGGCCCTGCTGCAAGACGAAGGCGTGGCCCCGGCGGCGCTGAAGCTCGAGGTGGTCGAGTGGTCCGAAGTGGTCAGCCACCCCGATGTGAAGCGCAACCTCGAGCAGCTGACCCGCGACGGCATCGCCTTGTCGATCGATGATTTCGGTGCCGGGTATTCCAATCTGCTGCTGTTGACCCAGTTCCCATTTTCCGAGGTCAAGATCGACCATGGCCTGATCACCGCGATTGCCGAACCCAAGGCCCTGAGCGTCGTCCGCTTCATCATCGACGTGGCCCAGCGTTGCCGGGCCGAGGTGGTGGCCGAGGGCATCGAGACCCCGGACATCGAGGCCCGCGTCCGAGGGCTCGGGGCAGACCTGGGGCAGGGCTTTCTCTATGCCCGGGCGCTGCCGATCACCGAGTTCCTGGCCCTGCTGCCTGCAGAGCCGGTGGCAGGGTCAGGTGCCTGACGCCCCCGCTGTCTGGAAGACCGACAGATCCGGGTAGCGGGCCCGGATCTGTGCCCATTCCTTGGCGTCATAGAAGGCGCATTGGCCGCTGGTGAATTTCTTGGCCACGGCCACCGTGAACTGCACCGCGGCGGCCAGATCGATCTCGTGGTTGGCGCTGTCGTCGCTGCCGCCCACCACCGAGGCCGCCGTGATGGCCACCCCCACCACCGGGGCCTGGGTGGCCACATGGGGCTGCATGATGCTGTTGAAGTGGTAGAGGCCGTTGTCGTACGGCGTGATGTCCTGCTGCGAGATCGGAAAGCTCACGGCGGCCCGGCCGGTGCTCAGTTCCATGAGCGCGACGAGGTCGGGGGCCATGCGCAGGATGTAGCCCTGCATCGCCGTGGGCGAGATGGCAAAGCCCCGGTGCTTGACGATGCGGTTGCCCTTGGAGGCATCGATGGAGAGGATGGCCTGCATCGCCGGATCGACTTCATGCTCGTTCATGGTGCCCGACGAGACCGGCATGCCCATGAAGGCGATGCCGTCGTTGACCGTCATGGACACGTCGGTGGCGAGGTGGGTGGTGACGATCACGTCGCCGGGCAGGTGGTCGCCGTTGAGTTTCATCTGCGCGAGTTTCAGGCCGACCGCGATCGCAGCGATCGCGCCGTCGGCGTCCGAGACCATGCCGATGCGGTGTGGCCGCGCGCCGATGGCGCCGTTGCGACCGATCACGCCCAGGGTGGGGGCCGCCCCGGCGGCGGTGTGGCCTCCGGTGCCCGGGATCAGAATGCGCACGAAGTCGGTGGTCTTGCCCGTGTCCTCGGGCGGCTCGTCATGCACGGTGCGCACCTGGACTTCGACGCCCACGGCCTGGTAGGCCGAGAACAGGTCCTGGATCGTCTGGCCGTTCACCTGGGCGCTGTCGAGCGCCTCATAGGCCTGGAGGGTTTGCTTGAGTGACATGCGGACTCCTTTCAGAAAACATGGCGCAGGCCGAACATGGTGAGGTTCTGGCGGGTATTGCCGTCGAGCGCGGTTCCGCTGCCCGCCTGCCAATTGCGCGTGTGGTTGCCGAACAGGCCCGACCAGTCGCCGCCCACCCGGTCGAGGGCCCAGGCCAGGTAGAGGTCGGTGCGCGGGCTCAGGCGGTGGTCGGCCACCAGGTAGAAGGTGCTGCGCCGGCCGTCGAACGATGGGGCGGTGGTCCGGTTGCGCATGAAACCGGCGGTGAAGGTCCAGACGGCATCGCGCTGGTGGCTCAGGCCCAGGGTCCAGAAGCGGTCCCGGCGCGGGCCTTCGAACACCGAGTTCATGGCCGCGTTGGTGTTGGGGCCGACCGGGGTGGACAGGCTGGTGATGTCGGCATAGTTGCGCCCGCCGTCCGAGGCGTCAAAGCCAGGGTCGCGCCGGCTGTCCATGAGGTTGGCATAGAGCCGCCAGTCGCCCAGCGCCTGCTTGAGGCCGACGAGCTGGACCCTGGCGGCCCGGGCCTGGAAGTCGCGTGTCTGCTGCAGGTCGACCACGGCGGTGCTGGGGGCCTGCGCGTATTTCAGGCCCAGGGCGAAGGAGCTACCGGCCCGCGACGGCCCGCCTTGCTGCCCCGGGGCGTATTGCGCCAGCAACTGCCAGGGGCCCGAGGTGTTGCTGTAGTTCAGCAGGTGGTTGAAGCGCTGTCCGGTCATGAACACGGGCCACGAGTTGGTGGCGGTGGCGCCCAGGCCCAGGGGGTCGACGTGGTAGAGCATGAGGTTGGCGCTGGTGTACTGCCGGCCCAGGCTCAACTGGCCGGCCGCACCGCTGACGGACACATAGGCCTGGCGACCGAAGATCTGGCCCTGTTGGTCCATGGCGCCCGAATTGGCCAGGAAGCCGTTCTCCAGCACATAGCCGACCCGCAGTCCGCCGCCCAGGTCTTCGGAGCCCTTGACACCCAGACGGCTGCCCGAGAGAAAGCCCTCATTGCCCTGCTGCAGGCTCAGGGTGCGGCCGTCGCCCGGGCTGGTGCCGGTCTGGCGGGCGACGCCGACGTCGATGAGGCCGTACACGGTGAGCGGCGCATCGGCGCCGTGGGCGCAGGCGCCGGCCAGCGGCAGCAGCCAGGCGGCGAGCCGGGGTGCCCGTGCCAGGCGGCCGGGGCGGGCCGAGGGGGGCTTGAGGCTGAAGAAGTGGTGCATGGAGGGCCTCAGTTCGGCGGCAGGAAGTCCGGCCAGCCGGCCATGTCGGCGGGGCCCTGGATGCGCGAGAGCGCGAAGCGCTTGCCTTCGTGCAGGGTCAGCACCTCGCCGCGCGGCCTGAAGTGCAGGGCGCCGCGCTCACCGAGCACCTGGACCTGGTCGCCCTCGACCAGCAGGGCCGAGCCCTCGGGCAGGGCCACCAGTTCTTCCGGTGCGTTCAGGGCCAGGAATTCGGCGAGCCGCTCCTCACGGCTTTCGCCGTTGTGGCCCGGTGGCTTGCCCGGGGTGAAATGAGGGTTGACCTGGAAGGGCAGCAGGCCCAGTCCGCGCAGCGACGCGGGCTGCACGATCGGCATGTCGTTGGTGGTGCGGATGGTGGGGCCGGCCACATTGCCGCCGGCGCTCCAGCCGATGTAGGGCGCGCCCTGCCGCACCCGGTCTTGGATCACGGACATCAGGCCGGCGTCCTGGAGGCGCTTGAGCAGGGCGAAGGTGTTGCCGCCGCCGACCGCGATGGCGTCGGCCTGCTGCAGGGCGGCCTGCGGATCCGCATGGCGGTGCAGGCTGCTGAATCCGTAGCCCAGCTGTTCGAACACCGGGCGGACCATGTCTTCATAGCGTTCGTAGTCGAAGCTGACGGCGGCATAGGGGATGAAGACGACCTGCTGCTGGCGGTGCTGCAGCAGGGCATGGATCTGCGCATGGGCGTGTTCGAGGTAGCCGAGCTGGTCCTTGCGGGAACTGCTCATCAGCAGCAGGTGACGGTGGTTCATCGGATCTCCTGGTGGGTGGGATGGGGATGTCAGCGGCAGGCGTCGAGCAGGCTGGCGCAGCGGTCGATCTCGTCGTCGGTGTTGAAGTAGTGCAGCGACAGCCGGGCCATGGTGTCCACGCCATGGCGCGCCAGGATGGCGTCGGCCATGAAGGCGCCGGCCTCGATCACGCAGCCTTGCGCGGCGAGGCGCTCGACCAGGTGTTCGGGTGCGATGCCCTGGATGTTGAAGGGCACGATGCCCAGCCGCTGCCCGGGCTGCAGGGGGCCGTAGATCGTCAGGCCGGGCAGGGCGGACAGCCGGGCCACCGCGTGGGCGGTGAGGGCCTGCAGGCGCGCATGCACCGCCGCGATGCCGATGGCCTGCAGGTAGTCCAGCGCGGCCCCCAGGCCCAGGATGGCCGGGACGTTGGGGCAGCCGGCCTCGAAGCGGCGCGCCGAAGGCTGCAGCGACAGCGCGCCGGTGGCGCGGTCGTAGACCCCGTTCCACCAGCCGACCAGGGCGGGCTCCAGCCGGGGCAGGTGCTGGGCACGGGCGAACAGAAAGCCGGAGCCCTCGGTGGCGCGCAGGCCCTTGCGCCCGCAGGCGCAGAGAAAGTCGCAGTCCAGCTGGCGCACGCTGGTCGGCAGCAGGCCCAGGCTCTGGCTGGCGTTCACCAGCGACAGCACGCCGTGGCGCCTGGCCACCGCGCAGAGGTCGGCCGCCGGCTGGACCGCGCCGGTCGAGTTGGGCAGGTGCGAGAAGGTCAGCAGCCGGGTGCGGGGGCCGATGGCGGCGGCGAAGGCCTCGGCGTGCAACCGGCCTTGCGCGTCGGACGGCACCATCTTCACCCGGATCTGACGCTGCTGCTCGAGTCGCTTCCAGGGCAGCAGGTTGCTCAGCATCTCGGTGTCGGCCACCAGCACCTCGTCACCGGGCTGCCAGGGGATGGCCTGGGCGATCAGCGAGATGGCTTCGCTGCCGTTCTTCGTGAAGGCGATCTCGTCGGGGCCGGCTTCGATCAGCTCGGCCAGTTGCGCGCGCACCGACTCGACGCGGGCATAGGTCTCGCGGCGGAACCCGGGCTGGTAGATGCCTTTGTGGCCGGTGTCCAGCAGGTATTGCCGCACCACCTCGAGCACCGGGTCGGGGGGCAGCGAGGCGGCGGCGGTGTCGAGGTAGATGGTGCTGGCGGTCAGCGGCGTGTCGGAGCGGATCTGCTGCAGGTTCATGGGGCGGACTCGGGTGGTGGATGGACGGGGGGGGCGTGCGGGCTCACTTGCGCAGATGGGTCACCGAGCCGAGGAAGCTGAACAGGGCGTCGCCGGCGATGACGCCGCCGGCAAAGGCGCTGAGCTGGGCGCTGTCGCGCTGGCCGCGCCAGCGCAGCAGGGCCAGGCGCAGGGCCAGCGCCACCAGCACCGCCCAGCCGGCCAGGGGCGAGAAGATCAGCATGCCGGTGGACAGCAGGATGCCGAGCTGCCGGCGCGAGCCGCCCCACCACTGCAGCAGCGCGCCGGGCAGGGTCCAGAGGGCGAGCTGGCGCGCGATCTCGGCCGAGCCGCCGGCCTGGATGGTGGCGGCATAGACCTTGTCGACCGGCGGCACCAGGTGGCGGGAGAAGAACATCTGGCTGAACAGCACCACCACGCCGGCGGCCACCGCGAAGCCGACCAGGGCCGCGATGTACTGCTGGCGCCGGCCGGCCAGCTCCTGGGCCATGTCGCGGCCTTCGCCGCGCAGCAGATAGCCGGTCTTGAGGTCGTAGCCCATGTCGGCGAAGGCGGGGCCGGTGGCGGCCGAAAAGCCGGCCAGCACCGCCAGGGCCGAGGGCGGGAAGCCGATCATCATGCCGATGGTCAGCGTGATCAGGGCCACCGCGAAGGCCGGGAACCAGCCCGAATGCATGGCGGCGATGCCCACGATCAGCTCGTGCGCGTAGGCGGCGAAGGCGGCGAACAGCACGAACACGAGCAGCATGCCGGGCGACATCTCGGTGGCGTGGCCGGCGCCCAGCGAGATCAGCAGCGCGATCAGCACATAGACGATGAAGCCGCCGCCGAGGATGCGCCGGGTCTGGCGGGCCTGCGGCCCGGAGCCGTCGGCGGCGGCGGTCTCCTGGCGGGCGCCGCGCACCTCGCGCACCACCTGGCCGAGCGCCACCAGGCCGGCGCCGATCATCAGACCGTGGGGGATGTAGGCCTGGGCGATGTCCAGGCCGAACAGGGGCATCGAGTAGCCGCGCGCCAGCAGGCCCAGCCCGAACATGGCGAGCGCGGCGATGTTGCCCAGAAAGGCCGCGCCGAAGGCGGACATGGGGATGCTGAACCAGCTGCCGACGACCCCCACCAGCATGCCCAGTCCTAGAAAGCCGGCCTTGCGGCCGCCCTGGTCGCCGGCCCAGATGGCTTCGGCGGTGGCCACCCCGGCGGGCCAGGCCGCCGAGGCCGGGAAGACCCGGCTGCCGAACAGCCGGTACAGCATGGTGGCGTCGACGAACATGGCGAGGGTGGCGCCGATCAGCATGGGCAGGGCCAGTTCGGGCATGCCCATCGCATAGGGCACGCCGATCGGGATCATCAGCGAGTTGGCCGCCCCGAAGGTGGCCGAGGAGATGGCGGTCTGCACCAGGTTCTGGCGTTCGAGCACCCGGAAGCGGCGGGTGATGGCCAGCGGGATGCGGGCGAACAGCATGGCGAGCAGGGCGCCCACGATGGCGGTGTTGGCCGAAATGCCCAGCGAGACGATCAGCTGCATGCCGATCATGGCGCCCAGGGCCGAGAGCCCCACGCAGACCAGCAGGAGCAGCGGCTCGACGGCCCGCACGGGGGCGGGTGGGGCGGCTGGGACGGGCGAAGTGGCGTCGGACATGGGCGGCAGGGGCTGGGCAGGTGGCGGGCCGGCCGGGCCGCGGCGATGTCGTGGCTCAGCAGGATCGGAGGAGGCGATTAGAGAAGGGGCCTCGGACCCTGCCCGTACGTGCAAACACTTAACTGCCGCGCCGGTCTTGCAGGACTCGCCGTGCATCGATTCCATGCGACGGGCGGTCTATGTTGGGGCGGTGCCAGGGGGCACTTGGCGGCGAGGTGAGGGCGTGACAAGGCCGTGCCGGAGGCGATGCTGCGCAGGCCTGCCCCGGCCTTCGGCGGCCGGGACCTGGGGGTGTCGGGGGGCTGTCGGTGGCGGCCGCCAGGGCTGGGTTCAGGCGCCTGTCAGCATCCGTGCCAGGTAGCGTCCGGTGTGGCTGGCCGGGTTGGCCGCCAGGGTCTCGGGCGTGCCCACGCCGACCACGGTGCCGCCGCCGGCGCCGCCTTCGGGACCCATGTCGATCAGCCAGTCGGCGGTCTTGATCACGTCGAGGTTGTGCTCGATCACGACGATGGTGTTGCCGGCGTCGCGCAGCTGGTGGATCACCTTGAGCAGCAGGGCGATGTCGGCGAAATGCAGGCCGGTGGTGGGTTCGTCGAGGATGTAGAGCGTGCGGCCGGTGTCGCGCTTGGACAGCTCCAGGGCCAGCTTGATGCGCTGGGCCTCGCCGCCCGAGAGGGTGGTGGCCGACTGGCCCAGCTGGATGTAGGACAGGCCGACTTCCAGGAGTGTCTGCAGCTTGCGCGCGATGGCCGGCACGGCCTTGAAGAATTCATGGGCCGTCTCGACCGTCATCTCCAGCACCTGGGCGATGTTGCGGCCCTTGTACTGCACCTCGAGGGTCTCGCGGTTGTAGCGCTGGCCCTGGCACACATCGCAGGGCACATAGACGTCGGGCAGGAAATGCATCTCGACCTTGACCACGCCGTCGCCCTGGCAGGCCTCGCAGCGCCCGCCGGCGACGTTGAAGCTGAAGCGCCCGGGGCCGTAGCCGCGCTCGCGCGCGGTGGGCACCTCGGCCATCAGCTCGCGGATGGGGGTGAACAGGCCGGTGTAGGTGGCCGGGTTGCTGCGCGGCGTGCGGCCGATCGGCGACTGGTCGACATTGATGACCTTGTCGAACTGCGACAGCCCGTCGAGGGTCCGGTGTTCGGCCGGCTCGTCGTGGGCGCGGTGGATCTGGCGCGCGGCGGCGGCGTAGAGGGTTTCGTTGACCAGGGTCGACTTGCCCGAGCCCGACACGCCGGTCACGCAGGTCAGCAGACCGACCGGGAAGTCGACATCGACGTCTTTCAGGTTGTTGCCGCAGGCGCCCTCGATGCGGATCACCTGGGTCGGGTCTTTCAGGCGCTGGCGCTGCGCCGGGACCTCGATGCGGCGCGTGCCCTTGAGGTACTGACCGGTCAGCGAGGCCGGGTTGTCGCGCACCTGCTCGTAGCTGCCCTGGGCCATCACCCGGCCGCCATGCACGCCGGCGCCCGGCCCCATGTCGATGACGTGGTTGGCGGCCCGCATCATGTCCTCGTCATGCTCGACCACCAGCACGCTGTTGCCGAGGTCGCGCAGGTGCTGCAGGGTGGCGATCAGGCGGTCGTTGTCGCGCTGGTGCAGGCCGATGCTGGGCTCGTCGAGCACGTACATCACGCCGGTCAGGCCCGAGCCGATCTGGCTGGCCAGGCGGATGCGTTGCGACTCGCCGCCCGACAGGGTCTCGGCGCTGCGGTCCAGGCTGAGGTAGCTCAGGCCCACGTCGTTGAGGAATTTCAGGCGCGAGCCGATCTCGCGCACCACCTTGTCGGCGATCTCGGCCTTGGCGCCCTGCAGCCTGAGCTGCAGGAAATAGCCGTGCGATTCGCGCAGCGTGAGGTGGCTGATCTGGTGAAGGGTCAGGGCGTCGGGGCCGCTACCCAGGCGCACATGGCGGGCCTCGGTGCGCAGCCGGGCACCGCCGCAGTCGGGGCAGGGCAGGGTGCTGCGCAGGCGCGCCAGTTCCTCGCGCACCACCGGCGAGTCGGTCTCGCGGTAGCGCCGCTGCAGGTTGGGGATGATGCCTTCGAAGGCATGCTTCTTGGCCACCTTGCGGCCCTCGGCGCCGTCCAGGCCGTACTGGAAGCGGATCTCTTCGCTGCCCGAGCCGTACAGGATGGCCTGGCGCGTGGCCTCGGGCAGCGATTCGAAGGGACTCTCGATGTCGAAGCCGTAGTGCCGGGCCAGGCTCTCGAGCAGCGCGAAGTAATGGCCGTTGCGCCGGTCCCAGCCCTTGATGGCGCCGCTGGCCAGGCTCAGCGAGGGGAAGGCCACCACGCGGTGGGCGTCGAAGACATCGGTCACGCCCAGGCCGTCGCAGGAGGGGCAGGCGCCCACCGGCGAGTTGAAGGAGAACAGGCGTGGCTCGAGCTCGCTGAGCGAATAGCTGCACACCGGGCAGGCGAAGCGGGCGTTGAACAGGTGTTCGGCCGGCGCTGCGCCGTCGGGGCCGGGGTCGAGTTCGAGCACCACCGCCCGGCCGTCGGCCAGGCGCAGCGCGGCCTCGAAGCTCTCCGCCAGGCGCTGCTGCATGTCGCGGCGCACCTTCAGCCGGTCGATCACCACGTCGATGTCGTGCTTCTCGTTCTTCTTGAGTGCCGGCAACTGGTCGAATTCGACGGTGCTGCCGTCGACGCGGAAGCGCACATAGCCCTGGGCCTGCATCTGGGTGAACAGGTCGCTGAACTCGCCCTTGCGCTCGCGCGCCACCGGCGCCAGCAGCATCACGCGGCTGTCTTCGGGCAGGGCCAGCACCGCGTCGACCATCTGGCTGACCGTCTGGGCCTGCAGCGGCAGGCCGTGGGTGGGGCAGTGCGGTGTGCCGGCGCGCGCGAACAGCAGGCGCAGGTAGTCGTGGATCTCGGTGACGGTGCCGACCGTGGAGCGCGGGTTGTGCGAGGTGGCCTTCTGTTCGATGGAGATGGCCGGCGACAGCCCCTCGATGACATCGACATCGGGCTTGTCCATCAGTTGCAGGAACTGGCGCGCATAGGCCGACAGGCTCTCCACATAGCGGCGCTGGCCTTCGGCATACAGGGTGTCGAAGGCCAGGCTGCTCTTGCCCGAGCCCGACAGGCCGGTGATCACCACCAGCTGGTTGCGCGGGATGTCGAGGTCGATGTTCTTGAGGTTGTGCGTCCGGGCCCCGCGCACGCTGATGCGCTGCTGCTGCATCAGGCTGGCCAGGTAGCGGCCGTCGGCCAGGGTGCTGTCGGGGGCGGAGGGGTTCAAGACGGTGGGCGGTTGGGAAAACCCTCCATGATAGACATGGACGCCGAAGTCGGCTGGCCGGGGTCGGGTCGCATCGCCGACAATAGCGCTTTTGTGCCCACGGGCGCCCCGCGCCCCTTCCCCACCTCCCATGACCGCCTCTTCCGCTATGACGCCCCTGGAGCGCCGCTCCACCCAGTCGTTGGCGTTTATCTTTGCCCTGCGCATGCTCGGCCTGTTCCTGGTGCTTCCGGTGTTCGCCCTCGAGGCCCGCAAATACCCGGGCGGCGACGACCCTGCCCTGGTCGGCCTGGCCATGGGGGCCTATGGGCTGACCCAGGGCGTGCTGCAGATCCCCTTCGGCATGGCCTCGGACCGCTTCGGGCGCAAGCCGGTGATCATCGCCGGCCTGCTGCTGTTCGCCCTGGGGAGCTTCGTGGCGGCGGCGGCCGGCAGCCTGCACGGGCTGATCCTCGGGCGCTCGCTGCAGGGCGCCGGGGCCATCTCGGCGGCGGTCACCGCCTTGCTGGCCGACCAGACCCGCGACGAGGTGCGCACCAAGGCCATGGCCTTGATCGGTGCCAGCATCGGCCTGATGTTCGCCGTCTCCCTGGTGCTGGCGCCGGTGCTGACGGCGCACCTGGGCCTGTCGGGCCTGCTGGCCCTGATCGGCGTGCTGGCCCTGCTGGGCGTGGCCACCGTCGTCTGGCTGGTGCCGCATGCGCCGCCGCTGCCGGCCCAGAAGCGCCAGGGCAGCCTGATGGAGGTGCTGCGTTTCAGCCCGCTGCGGCGGCTGGATTTCGGGGTCTTCGTGCTGCATGCGGTCCAGCTGTCGATGTGGATGGCGGTGCCGGCCCTGCTGGTGCAGGCCGGGCTCGACAAGGCGCTGCACTGGCAGGTCTACCTGCCGGCGGTGCTGGCCTCGTTCTTCCTCATGGGCGGCACGCTGTTCCCGCTGGAGCGCCGCGGCCACCTCAAGCCGGTGTTCCTGGCGGCGATCGCCCTGGTCGGGCTGGTCCAGGTCGGTCTGTGGTGGGTGTGCGACCGCGAGCCCGGCCTGTGGACCCTGGGCCTGCTGCTGTTCGCCTTTTTCTGCGGCTTCAATGTGCTCGAGGCCAGCCAGCCCAGCCTGGCCTCGCGCATCGCGCCGGCCCATCTGCGCGGCACCGCGCTCGGGGTCTACAACACCTTGCAATCGCTGGGGCTGTTCACCGGTGGCGCGGTCGGCGGCGTGCTGACGCGCTCGGTGGGGCCGCATGGCCTGTTCCTGGTGGGCAGCCTCGCCATGGCCGCCTGGCTGGCGGTGGCCTGGCCGATGAGCACGCCGGGCCGGGGGGCCGCAGGCGAACCGGCCGCTGCTGACTCCATAATCTCGCCCTGAATCGGAGAATTGAGCCATGGCATCAGTCAACAAAGTCATCATCGTCGGCAACCTGGGGCGCGACCCCGAGATCCGCACCTTTCCCAGCGGCGACCAGGTGGCCAATGTCACCATCGCCACCACCGACCGCTGGAAGGACAAGCAGTCGGGCGAAATGAAGGAAGCCACCGAGTGGCATCGCGTGGTCTTCAACGGCCGCCTGGCCGAAATCGCCGGCCAATACCTGCGCAAGGGCTCGCAGGTCTATGTCGAAGGCTCGCTGCGCACGCGCAAGTGGACCGACCAGAGCGGCGTCGAGAAATACAGCACCGAGATCCGCGCCGACCAGATGCAGATGCTGGGCAGCCGCCAGGGCATGGGCGGTCCGTCGGGTGGCGACGAGGGCGGCTACGAGCCGTCGCCCGCGCCGCGCCGCGCCGCGCCCGCCGCCAGTCCGGCCCCCCGGGCCCCGGCCGCCCGGCCCGCTCCGGCGCCGGCGCCCGCCAGCCGTCCGTCGTCGGGTTTTGACGACATGGACGACGACATCCCGTTCTAGGATTTACCTTTGCCTAGATGGTAAACAAGAGGCCCTAAGTGCTTGTCACTTGGGGCTTTTTTCTTGTTGACGTGGTTCTCGGGACTGGGGCGTTCTCAAGGCTACAAGCTACTTCTCACGACTTGTAAACAACGAGGACAGCTGCAATGACGCCAAGAATCGTCAGAAGCGAGGTGGTATCGATCCCTGGGGAGCCCATGTGGTGCCAAGCGTTATTCGTCGTGGCATCAAGTATCGCCGCAAGGTCATCTCGATCTTTGGTTGACGCGCAAGCGATGTCACGGCGGCGTTACCGCGTCAAAGACTCAGGAACTTCTTGCCCGACGTGTGGCGCCAAGGAATGCGGTGAATGCCGCCCTCGATCAAACGTGCGTGCTCCAAGACCTGAGGCCACCACAAGACCAATTGAGCTGACTTGGCCCAGAAACTATGCGATGACCACTGGGAGTCCAGCACATACACCGTATGCCCTGCCCTGCGAAGTGCCTCTCGCTCAGCGCCACGGCTCTTGGTGAACTTGTCGAGGCTGATGACATACCAGCCTTTGCCCAAGCCAGAGATCCACTCCAAATCAGGTGTGCTTGGCGCAAAAAGATCGGTCAGGTGACAGACCTTGTTAACACCAGGTTCACCGGTGCACAACTCTCGGATGGCGTGAGCCAGTCCTGGTGGAAGGTTGTTATCGAACAGGAAGTTCACGCAGCCAGTTTTTGCTCGAACGCCTCGGCCGCCCTGACTGCTTGCGGTGTGACCTTATAAAGACGCGCAACCCGTTGCGCGTCGCCTTGCTCTGCCTTGAAAGCGGCGGCGAGTGTGTCGGTAGGCACGCCCGCTTCGGCGATGATCGGCTCGCCAAATTGGAGCGCAGGGTCAAGGACGATCAACTTGCGCTTGGGCTCCGGATACCACCTCAGAGCTTGGGCGCTCGCCCCGTACTCGATGCCTTCGATCAGGCTCGGTCGAATCACCGACTCGAACGCAAACTGACGATCCCGGATATCGAGGATCTTGGTGTCGTCACCAGCACGCTCTACGGCCTCAAGGAAGATCTTGCGTCCATCGGTCACGAACCGACGGGAATGCAGGGGATAGTCACCCAGGTCTTGACGGGCGATCTGGATCGTTTCCCTCACCACACGTAGGGGAACACCACACTGTACAAACCGAGCCACGGTGCGCAACTCCAGCAAATCCCGGAAGCCGAGCACTTGCTCGTCAGCCAAATCTGCGTCTTCAGCGTATTGAAGGGCCCACAGAGGCTCAGACGCTCGTCGGCCATCAGAATGCTTCCACGAGTAGCCCTTCAACCACCGACGAACCGTGCGCGCGTCTTCTCCCACAAGGCGAGCAGCCCTGTGGAGGGGGTAAAGCCCCGTTCCGAGAAGTTGGTGTGACGCGGTCATATCCGGCGAAGTGTACTCCTCGACCTTCCATGTCGCCCAGCGAGAATTCCCCTCACTTGGAAGGCGTTCGAGGCTCAGCGCATCCGTCAGGCGGCCAGGCGACCGCGTCGGGGCAAGGCCAGTGTGGCCTCACCCATCAGCACGTCTGAATCGAGATCAAACGGCAACACATGCAGCCGAAGCTCAGGCGAGAAGTGAAATGGCGGCATCGCTCGGGTGAACCTGGTACTCCGCGGGTAGATCAAGGCCATATCGCCCCGGCCAGCCAAGTACTTCTGACCGTAGGTATACAGCTGATAGAAGTCAGCCTGCGACAAGCCAAACTTGTGCTGCCGATTGGCCTCATCCAGCAACTTCCACTTGGCATCCAGCAGCCACGCGCCACTGCCCAGTTCGATGAAGATATCAGGCTCCAGCCGAAACATCTGGTCACCCTCGTAGTGGCATAGAAACTCGCTGGCAGCAGGTGTACGGATCGTGCAACGGGCATCCAGCGTCCGACGCATGCAGGCAGCCACGTGCTGCTCAAACAGCCGCTCCATGGGAAACACCAAGCTCAGCCCCTTGGTTTGCCCCTGCAGGGCCATCGGCATCGTCTTCATCAGGATGATCTCGCACCAAGGGCGCACACTCTGGTAGTGAGCCATCAACCTGTCCGTTCCCCACGCCTTGAAATCCGCCTGGATGTCCCGGCTGTCAGGCAAATCTGCCAAGCGTGCGCTCAGCTCATGCGCCAGCCTCCAGTTGTCCGCAGAGGTGGTTTGCTTGCAAACCAAGTTCAGCGTGGATCGCAATAAGCGGTTCTCGGCCCTGTCGGGTGTGAACACGTCGTGGCGAATCTGAAAGCGGTGTTCGCGTCCTGGTGGCTGACGCAACTGAGCCATAACGTTGAGCTGTCCCCGCAAGAAGGGCTGCTCCTCTTCCACCCGCTGGTAACTGAACCGGAGTCCACGCTGAACGATGTGGTCCAGTTCAGCCAGGAAACGGGCGATCACCCATTCTGTCAGCGGCGCATCGAAGGTCTCCAGCGAGGCAACACCGACCTCGCGAGCCTTCATGTCGAACATGGACTGGATGAGCCTGCGCAGCAACGCCCTGCTGGCCTGCTTATCTCGCTCCCCTGTGCCTTCAGTGTGTTTGGGCAGGATCTCAACCGTGGTGCCGCATGGGGTCTGGATGACGCCCACGAAGCTATCCAGGCGAAGGCGCGTTCGGCCGTCGACCTGAACCAGGCTGGCCCCTCCACGCCTGAACTGTTCGCTCAATGCACACAGGTGGTCAAATGCCGATGGGGTCACCTGAGCCAAGGCCAGCGAAGATTCCTTCACTGGATGTGTCGTCAGCGAGGCGTACTCGCAGACGGTCACCAGGTTCATGCTTCCGGCTCCAGCGCTTTCATGTCGATCGTGGCCAGGTAGGTGCCCACGTGCTTGAAAGCTTCGTCATTCACCTCCCACAGGGGCCGCGGCGACACCTGCACATCTGGCCCGAACAGGTCACTGGCATCCACACCACGAGAGCGAATGAAGCAGTACTCGCTCCGACCAACCTTGCGATGGTCATTGAGCACCCAACGGATGCGCTCCCAGTCGTCAAAGAAGTACTCCTGCAACTGAGGCAGCACCTGCCTGCGGAAAATATCTGACAAGCGCTCCAGGGTCTTGTCTTCCTTCAGCGGCATGAACCACGCATGACCAAGCAGGTAATCAGGCCCCAACAAGGCTTCGATGCGCAGGTTGATCTTCGACAACAACGCGTGGACAGGGATCTGGCCTTCCACTCGCACACCAGCAAGCAGCTCAGGTTGAGGCCCCATGGGTTTGAAACTGAAGCGGCGCCTCAAGGCGACATCCATACTTGCCAACGAACGATCAGCCGTGTTCATCGTGCCAAGCAGGTAAACGTTGTCCGGTACGCTGAACGGCCGGCGCGAATAGGGCAAGGTGGTCGACAGGGATTCCGGTTGACCATCACGCTTGGAGTCTTCGATGAGCGTGATGAGCTCACCAAAGATGCGCGACACGTTCCCTCGGTTGATCTCGTCGATGATGAGCACGTGCGGCTGCGGCGCCTGCACAGCCTTGGCCACATCGACCTTGGGCTTCAATCCCGCCTTGGTCAGTGCGTCGTACAAGTCGGGCCAGCGGATGCGACTGAGTTCATAGACCGTCTGCAAGGTCAACTGTTTGCCGCCGTTCAGATTGACGATATCGAAGTCAAGGCCCCGCCACAACCACTTCACCGGCAGGCGGTGGACGTAGTCAGGGCGCACCTTGATTGGCACCTGGGGTGTGTATTCATAAGGGCCCGTCACCACGCCCACAGCAGAGATGGTGCGCTTGGTGGCCAGGCACACGACCACATCGCCGGGCTCCATGTTGCGGCTGAAGTTCTCCAGCGACGCTTGCTCTTTGGAGCCCAGGTTATGAACGGGATCAGCCAGGTTCACTCCAGGCGCCGACAGATCGCCCGTGTGGGGCCAGCCAATTCGTGCCTCGTCATGGTCAAAGCAGTGCTGCCGGGTGTCCATCTCGCCGTTGGACTCACCGATGGACATCTTCCACACCACGGCGTCTTGCCGGATCTGTGCCTGCTCATCAAGCGATCGGTTGCGCCTGGCGTTTTCACACAAGGTCAAGAACACGCCATCTTCGACCTTGTACTGGATGCCAGGCTGGGTGGACTTTCCCGCTTCTGGCGGCACCGCACGGATGCCTTCCACGAAGTCTTCATAACTGAAGCTCTGGTGGAAGGTCACGAAGGCGAGGCGATCATCACCCTTGAGCTGATCAAACCGGGCTTTGAGCTTCGCCCGCTTCTCATTGGGAGTTAGCGACGCGGCGCTCTCGAAAATCGCTGGATCAAGGATGCGCAGGGCCTCTTCAATCAGGGCGTACGTCTTGCCCGTGCCAGGAGGCCCAAACAAAATCTGGTTGCGAGGCAGCTTGCTCACGTGCATGTCCTTATCTGTTGGCTCTGTAGCGACCCCGGCATCCAACTCGCCCTCCACCTGGCCACTGTAGGCAGCGATGAAGCGCTCAAAGTCTTGCATGCTGCTGAGCTTCAAAGACACGGCCTCGTGGCCTTGGTCAGCCTCAGGACAGCATGAACCGAGGTTGGAGCTGCGGGTCTCATGCGCCTTGTATTCGCGCCTGATCAACTGCGGGCAGCCCGACACCCATGCGCCCGCCGGGGCAAAAAGACCAACCGTCTTGTCATCACGGCTGAACGCGAAAGGAAGGTTGCCCTCCTTCAGCCACGCGCCAACCATTTTCTGGGTCTTGTGCCGAAACTCGAAGCGATCCGAGTCAGCGGTGATCTCGGTGAGCATTTGCTCGGCCAGCGTATGTAGCTTCAACCAATCGGTTCTGGCCGCCCAACTGGCATCGCTCGCCTCCAGCACATTGGTTTGGTTGAAACGCTGGCGCGCTTCGGCCTGCAGCGCAGGCATGGTTTCCTTGTTGCTGACAAACCGCCCCAGTGAGGCACACAGATCGCGCGCGTTCAGTACGCCCAGAAACGGTTGAGCATTGCGGTCCTGGTACAAGAAGGCGATCTTCCACTTGAAGACTGGCCCAAGGTCTGCGTCTTCAACCCCTTGCAGGTCACCCATGCTGGCCGCTCTGGCGACATGCATGACTGCCTTGCGGACGTTCTCAAAGGCCTCCGCCTCGGTGGCGCCATACTTCGATGACCATGCGTGCGACTTGCCATAGTGGGTGTAGGCGTCGCCAGCCTTGTCAGCCAGGTTCTTTCGGGCGTAGATGCCGAACTTGAAGGCTGAGCCACCCCAGATGGAGCCCAAGGCTTCGGTGCGTTCTTCCAGCCAGTAGGTGAAGCAGTCCTTGCTCTGGGCCTTCGTGTAGTCATCCAAGGTCATGGTTGCGAGCCGCTCGGCTGGCCAGGCTGCAAGGAAGTCGTCCCACAGCTTTTCTCGTTCGGCGATGGACAGGCTCATGGCAGATGCGGTTCCAGTTGGGCTTGGGCTTGGGCTTCGCGCAGGCGGAGTTGGCCAGAGATGAGGCGGGGGAGCAACTCATCGCGCATCGCTGCCAGAGTTCCCATCATCGCGAAGTTCTCGCTGCGCTTCTTCTCGAACTCGGCAACGACGCCTTCGAATCTATCCATTAGTTCAATGGATGGAAGCAGCATCGGTACTGAAGACAAGATGCCCGTGTTCAGGTTGGGCATGGTTGCTCCCACCGCATGCTGAACCAACCATGCTTTGGCAGCAGGCGTATCGAGATGCATGGACAGGAAGGTCGGCCACCGCCACGTGGCTCCAGGCCGAACCAGCAGGCAACCTGTCCCACACAACCAGCCTTGTTCAACGGGCGTGATCAATGCATGACGCTCCACATCACCGCGCCGACTGAAGAGAATGTCGCCCGCTTTCAGCTGATGCTTGGCAAGACGCTGGACATGCTCATCGGCCACCCGGGCGACAGAAGCCTCAGAAATGCGCCGCTGGTCTAGATCTTTGGGCATCGCCACAGGCGTGCCTCGCTCAACATAGTCAGATGCATGTAGCTGGCTGCCGAACGGACCAGTTTGAATGACGCCGCCAAACTGCTCAATCGTGGCACCCAACTTGGCGGCAAGCCACCCCTTCGGCACCAACCCCAACTCCGTCTCTTCCAACGCATCAGGGAACAGCGCGACCGTGGCCTCGTCCATGCCTTCGGGGGCGCGGCCTGCCATCTTGGCGCGCACGGGGTCGAAATCGACGAACCACGACTTGAACAGCGCCTGAGCGATGGCTTCGAGGGTGGCGTTGGTTTCGCGCAGGAGCGTGATGCGGTCGTCGAGTGCCCCCAGAGTCGAGGCAATCTCTCGTTGAGTACCGATGGGAGGCAAGCTAAGTTTGAACTTGAAGCAGTCTCCTACCCGGATGTGGCTCACGACCGAGCCAGACCCCTCATGGCTCCCGAATTGGTGCTGCAAAGCTGGTGACAAGAAGGTGTACAGCAGAAAGCGGGAGTCGAGAAGCTTCGGGTTGGCACGGTACTGCATCAACCTCTGTCCGAGAAACACGCCCTCGGCTTCCTTGACCATACCAACCTCACCGATTGGCGCCTCCCGCGTCAAGATGACATCGCCTGGCTGCAATTTGGCTCGGCGAGTCCACTTTTCGTAGGTGTCTTCCTCGACATATCGGCATTCACTGAGATCGATTCGACCATTACGCACATTGGTCGTCCGAATCATCCTGAATGGAGTCTTTTGATCGACTACCGGAGCTGTCTTGTTCACGCAGTCAACGATGAGGTCACAGACATCCTCAATCGCAACCGTCGGCCACTCAGAACTCATACCCCAGCCCCCCCAGCTTCTGCCGAATCAGCGCATCCAGCTCCGCGCCCTTGGCCATCTGCTCGCCCAGCTGCTCGGTGAGCTTTTGCATCTTCTCGGCAAAGGCCTCGTCGTCGTCTTCCACCTCTTCAGCGCCCACATAGCGGCCCGGGGTCAACACATGGCCATGCTGTGCAATCTCAGCCAGGGGCACGCTGCGGCAAAAGCCCGGCACGTCTTCATAGGTGGTGATGCTGGCACCGGTCTCTACCTCTCCGCGCCAGGCGGCCACGGTCTCGGCAATGCGGGCAATCGACGTATCGTACAGCTCGGCCTGCACGCGTGAAATCATCTTCCCGAGCTTGCGGGCGTCGATGAACAGCACCTGCCCTTGGCGCTTTTTGCTCTTGGCCAGGAACCACAGGCAGGCCGGGATCTGGGTGTTGAAGAACAACTGCCCCGGCAGGGCCACCATCACCTCCACCACGTCGGCGTCCACCATCGCGGCACGGATCACGCCTTCGTTGTTCTGGCTGGAACTCATCGAGCCATTGGCCAGCACGATGCCGGCGCGGCCTGTGGGTTTGAGGTGGTGCAGCATGTGCTGCAGCCAGGCGTAGTTGGCGTTGCCTTGCGGTGGATCGCCGTATTGCCAACGGGCATCGCCTTCCAGGCTGCCGTGCCACCAGTCGCTGATGTTGAACGGGGGGTTGGCCAGGATGTAGTCGGCCCGGAGGTCGGCGTGCTGGTTGCGGGTGAAGGTGTCGGCAGGCTCGCGGCCCAGGTTGAAATCGATGCCACGAATGGCCAGGTTCATGGCCGCCAGGCGCCAGGTGGTGGGGTTGGCCTCCTGCCCGTAGATGGACACGTCGCCGATCTTGCCGCCATGGGCTTCGATGAACTTCTCGCTTTGCATGAACATGCCGCCCGAGCCGCAGCACGGGTCATAAACCTTGCCTTGGTGCGGGGCCAGCACGGCCACCAGGGTCTTGACGATGCTGGCGGGCGTGTAGAACTGCCCACCCCGCTTGCCTTCGGCGCTGGCGAACATGCCCAGAAAGTATTCGTACACCTGGCCCAGCACGTCGCGGGCGGTGCTGGCGTTCTCGCCGAAGCCGATGGTCGAGATCAGGTCGACCAGTTCGCCCAGCTTGCCGTCGGGCAATTGGGCGCGGGCATAGCGCTTGTCGAGGATGCCCTTGAGCTTGGGGTTCTCGGCTTCGATCAGGCCCAGGGCGTCGTCAATGAACTTGCCGATGGTGGGATGCTTGGCTGCGGCGCGGATGGCTTCCCAGCGGGCGGCTTCGGGCACCCAGAACACGTTGGCCGAGGTGTAGTAGTCGCGGTCTGCCAGCTCGGCGGCTATGTCTTCGTCGCTGGCATCGCCATAGAAGTATTCGTCGTCGGGGTCGCGCAGGCGCGCGGCCAGCTCGGCGGTGCGGGCGGTAAAGGTGTCCGAGATGTACTTGATGAAGATGAGGCCGAGCACCAGGTGCTTGTACTCGGCGGCGTCCATGTTGGCGCGCAGCTTGTCGGCGGTGGCCCAGAGGGTTTTCTTGATGTCGTCGAGCATGTGTCCCGTGAGCTGGATTTGTTGTTGACTGCAAGGTGGCAAGGGTGTTTGCCAAACCTGTTGATCTTAATTTGCAGCTCGGGGCGGAATCAGTTTCGGAAGGGAATTTCCTACGGTCAGCCGAGGGGAGGCTCAGCCGCCGTGAGCGGGTGGCTGCTGCCCTTCTGCCGCCAGGTCTGCAAGGGCTGATCGCACCAGATTTCGGACACCAAGCAGCGCCAAGTCTGGCGTTGGGGCCAACCACGACAGCGAAGGAAACGCGGTACAGGTGGCCACGAACTCTTGGTCCTCGGTCGACCAGTGAACGGCGTAGGTATAGAGGTCTTCTGCCTCTGGCTGGCCGAAACACTTCTTGGCTTCATACCCTGTCCCGCCATCAAGCTGCTCGGGCTGCAAGATGCCCGCCAGAAGAGACGGCACATAGAGATCGGCGTCCAATACAGGGAAATGGAGGCCTGCTCCTGATGGTGAACCCTCAATCTGCAAGAGGTCGACTGGTTGCGCATGTTCCAAGCCCGCAGCGAGATGGGGGTCGAAGGACAGCTCCATGCCAGTGTTCAGCAGGACCACGACATGACCACTGGCTGAGTCGTACCGTGCTGATGTCGCCCGCACCTTTTGGAGGGCTGTCAGAAGCTGGTGATTCATCGCAGAGGGGTCAGTCATCGCCATGCTTTGGTTTTACATCCGCTGATTGAACTGCGGGGCCTGCCCAGCACCGACCGATAGAGGAATACCGAGCCCATTTCGCGGGCGAAAGTCCAGCGCTCATGGGTGTTTCGGCTCGTCAGTAAGCGCTGCTAAGCGGGCCTGAGCCACCAGTTCGTCGTCCTTGTGAATGCCAACCAACTCGTAGACGCCTGACTCTGTTTGGTAGCCCACACCGAGGTTCAGGCATACGTCACGAGCAACCACGTAGGCGGCCGTCGCGGCGACCTCGTATCCGTACTCATGCCCTCGGAACACCTTGGCCAGCACGCCCAAGGCCCGAATGTCTTCATGGGTCTGCTCGCGCAAAAACAGAATGAACCGTTGCTGCTGGTCGGCCAGATCTGCGGGCAGCCCACCTGGGCGAGCATCTGGGGTTTCAATGCCGAAGACGTAGGCGGTGTCTCTCGACTCCACGAACAGCACGTTTGCGAACACTTTGCTGAACACCTCTTGGCGCACCGCCATGACCTGCGCTGACCAGAGGTCACCCCGCCCTTGCGGCAGAGTCGCAACACGTAAAGGCGCCTTCACCCCAAACGCAATGGGCGCGAGCCCGGGTGGGCTTGCGAGTCGATCCAGCATGGCACTCCCTTCGGGGCGGGTGCTACTGGGCCCTCCCGGCAGCGCGTCAGCGAACGCCCCAAGGGCATGATTCTAGGTCAAGTGATACTTATAGTCTGTAGACCTATAGTCATCCAAATTGGATTCTCGCGGGCAATGTCAATAGCCCGCAAGTCCACGGAAACAGCGCGCATGCGCTTCGCCAGGCTGCTCAAAACCGAGCGGCTGGCCAGAGGCATCAGCCAGGAAGCCCTGGCTGAGCTGGCTGGGCTGCATCGCACCTACGTGGGGTCTGTGGAGCGCGGGGAGCGCAACATCGCCGTGGACAACATGGAAGCGTTGGCGAATGCGATGGGGTTGGATGTCAGTGATTTGCTTCGAACTCCTGAATGCCAAATTGGCTGAATGGTATGGCCTTCACAAAAAAGGGCATGCATTCACTTGATGTGAAGATTGAAACGGCATGGCTTACTCACTATCAGACAAGCTGGTGATTGCGATTTCTTCGCGCGCGCTCTTCGATCTGGAGCTCGAAAACGCGATCTACGAATCCGAAGGGACGGACGCATACGCCAAATACCAACGCGCCCACGAAGATCAACCTTTGAAGCCTGGTACGGCCTTTCCTCTGATCAAGGCATTGCTGGAGCTAAATCAACGAATCACGAGCCGACGGTTGGTGGAGGTCGTTGTCATTTCGCGTAACTCCCCGGATACGGGACTGAGGGCATTCAATGCCATTGAGGCCCACAAACTGGACATCACACGTGCCGCTTTCACGGGCGGACGAGCAAGCCTGGTCGACTATCTCAAGGCGTTTGAAGTCGATCTCTTTTTGTCCCGGGATCTGAGCGATGCCCAAGAGGCGGTGGACGCGGGAATCGCTGCGGCCCAGCTGTATGACCCGCCGGAGAGCATGGCGGCGACTGAACAACAGATCCGAATTGCCTTCGACGGTGACGCGGTTCTGTTCTCACCTGATTCAGAGCACATCTTCAAAACCAAAGGCTTAACTGCCTTCTTGAGGTACGAAAAGAAGCACCGCAAGAAATCCATGACCGAAGGGCCTTTTGCCAAGCTCCTGCTTGGCCTATCGGACATCCAGAAGCAATTCACAAGGCAAGACTGCCCTGTCCGTATCGCCATCGTCACGGCTCGCAACAGTCCAGCGCATGGACGAGTCATCCACACACTCCGCGACTGGGGCGTGCAGGCAGACGAAGCGTTCTTCCTCGGTGGAGTGGACAAAGACCAAGTGCTCAAAGCCTTCGGCGCGCAGATCTTCTTCGATGATCAGCACACGCATGTCAGCAAGGCGGCCTCACAAGTCCCCTCTGGCATCGTTCCCTACGTGGGAGGAACGCTGACCACAGCCGTGAAAAAAGGAAAGAGGCGAGGAAAGAGCCCAAGCCCCAATGCCGAGATGTTGTCAACCTCTCCGCAACCCTCTTCGTAAGCTATTGATGCGTATTGGCTTTTCGTCTGTTTACACTCCAAAGGTCAACACAAGCGCGCTGAGCAACGACCTCTTTGGCCTCGGCGTCGGATGGATGCCGGCCCGGACGAACGACCCAAGTCCACGGTCGCGGCCAGCGCCATCCAGCCAGCCGGATCGCGCCGGGTGGCCCGCAGGTCGAGCACGGCAGTGGACACTGGCTGGCTGTTGGGCCACGGGGCCTTCATCTTGGTCTGACTGGTACCGCTGTGGCGGTCTGCACAGGCTCGTTGCTCAGTGCCAGCCCACTCGCCCACGATCGATGCATTCAGGACGTTGTATTGCATAGGCCAACGGTCACAATCCATGGCAATCCGCCATTTGCATTGCCCTCTGGTCCATAGCCAACGCACGATCGTTCCCTATGCCACCATCCAAGTCCATCTACGATCTGCCCCCCGGAGCACCGAGCCCCGTCGTCAAAGAAGAGCACATCGAATACGGCTTCATTGGCAAGCTTCAGAACCTGAAGTACGAGTTTCGTGACGACATCCGCGATCGCGCTGCGCTGGAAAAAAATTTCCAAGAGAGGTTCGAAGCCCTCAACCGGGTCAAGCTGACCGACTCCGAGTTCGCCAGGCTCCCGGATGAAATCGTCACCCCGGATGTCCACACCGCAGCCAAGAACCTGCGCGGCATCAACGCCTTTACACGTGACGACGGCACGCCGCTGAACTACACCCTGGTGAACATCAAGGACTGGTGCAAAAACCACTTCGAGGTCATTCTTCACCACTCAATTTCAGTTTGACCTGCCAGACATTCTTGCTGCCGCACCTGCTGGGGCTGCCCCGGTACCCGCACCATGACCAACCTCATTCTCTACACCACCGAAGACGGCCGCAGCCAGATCAAGCTGCGGGCGAAAGACCAAAGTGTCTGGCTGACGCAGCGTGAAATGGCTCAGCTTTTTGACGTGAGCACGGACAATGTGGGATTGCACCTCAAGAACGTCTTTGAGGATGGCGAGCTGCTTCGGGAGGCAACTACCGAGGAATCCTCGGTAGTTCAAACTGAAGGGGGCCGTGAGGTAAAGCGGCCCGTCACGCTCTACAACCTTGATGCCATCCTGGCCGTCGGCTACCGCGTACGCTCGCCGCGTGGGGTGCAGTTTCGCCGCTGGGCTTCAACCGTCCTCAAAGAGTACCTGATCAAGGGCTTTGTGATGGACGATGACCGGCTTAAGAACCCGGATGGCCGCCTGAAGCCCTTGCCCTAGGCACTCGCGCTGACGGGTCTGCGCCGGCCTCGGCCTCAGTCTGTGCGAAGAAGGTTGAGGCATGCCGCTGCAACAGGCGGTGCAGCGTGGTTTGCTGCCGGGCGGCGGTCGTCGCGCATCCCGTGCATCCCGCGTATCGGCATCGAACAGCATTTTTCCTGGCTGGCCCCGTTCCGATCGTCCCCCAGTGCCCGCTGACGCTCCCTCCGCCGCCGGATCTTTCGTGACAATGTTGCCGCCCGGGGCCTGGCGGCTCCGGAGGGGCAGGCGATTCCTTGTAACATCGCGTAAGTCCGCCTGACGTGATGGGTGCCGCCCTGGACGGGCGTGCGCAGGGCGGCTGTCGATGTCCTCAAGGAAGATGCAATTGAACTCTCTCAAGCACTGGATTCCCCTCGTCGGCCTGGCCCTTCTGGCCGGTTGTGGCGGCAGCAGCGACAGCAGCGGTTCAGGCAGCCTGGGCACTCAGCAGTACCCGCAGGGCATCTGGCAGGGCACGGCCGGTCTGGGCGCGGCCCAGCGCACCGTCTTCGCCTACATCGATGGCGGCGCGGATGCCAAGGGCGGTTCCTTCTACATGGCCAAGGGGGCGACCGGGACGGCAGGCTATGACGGCATGTTCGGTGTGCTGCGGGTCAATGTGGCGACGGTGCAGGCCAGCGGCGTCACCTATTTCTCGGTGCAGGACGGCAAGTTCGCCACCGGCCTGACCCTCAGCGGCACGGCCTCGAACAGCGGCGCCATCGGCCGCACCGACACCATCGCCGCCAACTACAGCGATCCGACCGGCACGGCGGCGGCCAGCGGCGCGCCGGTGCCGTTGTCGCTGACCTACAGCACCCTGAACAACTACCCGGCCCAGGCGGGGCTGGTGCAGGGCACCTACCAGGGCGGCTCGACCTTCGGCGGCAACTGGGTGCTCAATGTCGACGCCCTGGGCTCGGTGACCGGCACCGTCTCGGGTTGCACGGTGACCGGCACCATCGTGCCCAAGACCAATGTCAGCACGGCCACCTCGATCTCGAATGCCTACACCACCACGCTGAACCTGACCGGCAGCACCGTGGTGTGCGCCAACCCCGGCACCACCCAGAGCGGGGTGGCGGTGCTTCAGTACAACAGCCTGAACCAGCCCTCGGGCATCTGGATCCTGACGCAGAACAACACCGGCACGCTCAACACCATGGTGCTCAACGGCACCCTGATCAGCGGTGGCAGCACGCCGTCGACCACCCAGCAAAGTCCCACCGGGTTCTGGAAGAGCGCCAGCACCACCGGCTCGACCTCGCTGTCGGGCGTGGTGCTGCCCGACACTTCCTATTTCTTCTACAAGCAGGTCGGGGCGGGATTCGATGCCCTCTACGGCACGATGCAGGTGACCACCGGCACCAGCGTGGTGAGCTCCACCGACGAGGTGTATTTCTCCAACCAGAGTGCGGCCGCCACCCAGTACACCTCGGCGCTGACGCTCAGCGGCAACGCGGTGACCAATGTCAGCCTGAAGGGGTCCTACACCGACCCCACCGCCGCCAATGCCCAGACGGCCTACAACCTGGTGCCCGACACCAGCAACCTCTATCTGTCGCCGATCACGCCGGCGGTGACGTCTCTGTATGGCAGCTACAACATGCCCGCCATCGGCTTCGGCGGTGCCAGCACCACGCTGACCATCGCGGCCAGCGCCACCGTGGCCGGCCAGAGCGTCATCAGCGGCACGGCCACCAATGGTTGTGTCATCAACGGCAACATCTCGGCCTATGGCACCAACACCACGCTGAACGTCTACACGGTCAGCGGCATCGCCTACACCTCGGCCACCGGGTCCACCTGCCCGCTGGCGGGCCAGCCCTACCAGTCGGGCATTGCCTCGGCCGTCTTCGATGCCGCGGGCCAGAACGTGACCGGCTTGCGCATCCTGGCGGCCGGCGCGGTGCCCGCCGGGTCGCGCTCCAACCTGGTGTTCATCGGCAACAAGCAGTGATCAGGGTTGCGGGCTCGCCCGCAAGCCGGGGTGTCACCGTGCCGCCGGACCGAGCGGCCGGGCCGGGGGGCGCCGCTCGGCCAGCAGGGCGAAGACGGACAGTGCCAGCAGGCCACCCAGATAGCCCAGGGCGCTGGCCTGCAGGCCCAAAGGCCGGACCAGGCAGCCGGCCAGCATGGCCGGCAGGCTGAAGGCCAGGTAGCTCAGCACGAAGATCGCCGCGAACAGCTCGCCGCGCCGGCCCGCCTCGACCTGCTGCGACAGGCGCTGGACCTGGGCGGAGAAGCCGCCGCCGAAACCGACCCCGGCCACGGCGCTGGCAAGCCAGAAGCCGGTCAGCGAACGCGTCTCCAGCGCCCACAGCAGCCCCAGCAACCCGGCGGCCAGCGCGCGCTGCGCCAGAGTCAGAGCGCGCTGGGCAGGCAGATGGCGCAGCAGTGTGGGGGCCAGGGCGCCGAAGCCCATCAGGGTGGCGATCACCGCGCCCGGCAGCCAGCCCTGGCGCACCTCGAACAGCTGGCGCAGCAGGGACGGTACCAGGGACAGGTACAGCCCGCCCACGGCCCAGACCACCACCAGCACGGGCAGTCCCTGCCAGAAATCCTGCCGGACGCTGGCAGGCACCGCGACACGGGGGCGCAGCGACGACCAGGCGCCGGGACGCCGCCGTGCCGCTTCGGGCCAGAGCCACAGCAGGGGCAGGTTCAGCGCGAACAGCAGGGCCAGGGCGCCGAAGATCCAGGGCGCCGGGTGGGCCAGTCCGCTCAGCAACAGGCCGGTGAGCAAGGCGCCGACGGCCAGGCCGGCCAGCGGCGACACGCTGCTGAACAGGGCCCCCAGGCGCTTGTGCGACTCGGGGGCCGCCTCCACCACGGCGGCACTGAGCGCACCGCTGGCCAGCCCGGTGGCCAGCCCCTGCACGGTGCGCGCCAGCAGCAGACCTGCGATGCCGTCGGCCCTCACGAACAGCAGCATGGCCGCCAGCTCGAGGCCGGTGGCCGCCAGCACCACGGGGCGGCGGCCCAGGTGATCCGACAGGGAGCCGAAGACCAGCAAGGCCCCCAGCAGGGCCAGGGCATAGATGCCGAAGGCCAGCGTCAGCAGCCCGGCCGAAAAGCCCCAGTCGCGCTGGAACACCACCAGCAGCGGCGAGGGCGCGCTGGCGGCCAGGAAGAAGCTGAACAGCAGCCCGGTCAGGAGCAGAAAGGGCCAGCGCAGCGGGCCCGAGGCGACGACAGGCGCGGTGACGGGGCCGGGGCCGGGGGAGGTGGTGGAGGTCATGGCTTCCTTCTTAATGCAAATATATTTGCTTTAAAATGAAAGATGAACTCTACACTAAAGCTTAAAACTTTGCTTTAAGGCCATGAACTCCTCTCCATCCAAGCGCCCCGGCGGGCGCAGTGCCCAGGTCCAGCTCCAGGTCCGGCAGGCCCTCGAGGAACTGGTCACCGAACTGGGCCGCGAGCGTGTCACGGTGCCCCTGGTGGCCGAGCGCGCGGGCGTCAGCGCCTCCAGCATCTACCGCCGCTGGGGCGATCTGTCGGGTCTGCTGGCCGACACCGCCCTGCAGCGCCTGGACCCGGACCGGCCGCTGCGCGACACCGGCAGTCTGGCCGGCGACCTGCAGGCCTGGGCCGAGGAATTCAGCGCCCATCTCTGCCAGCCCTGCCACAGGTCCCTGCTCAAGGCGGCGGCCGCGCTCGACACCGAGGAAGACAGCGACTGCCTGATGCGCCGCCGCCAGGAGGCCGGCACCCTGGTCGACAGGGCGCGCCAACGCGGCGAGTCGCCGCCGAGCGCCGACCAGGTGATCGACCACCTGATCGCCCCCATCGTGTTCCGCCTGATCTTCGGCGGCCCCGGCTCCAGTCCGCCGCCGCCGGCCCGCCTGGTGGCGGAGTTGTTGCGCGTGCACCCGGCGTGAATGGTTTGGGGCCTTGGCCCCGGCGAGGCCGTGAACGGCTCTCAGGCGGCCTTGACGTGGGGGCGGCTGCGTTGGCCGTCCACCGACACCGGCACGTCGCCGGCCACGGTCACGCGGCGCACCACGCGGTGCTGGTCGCCGTAGTCGTTGATCGCATAGTGCTGGGTGGCGCGGTTGTCCCAGATCGCCACGTCGCCTGCACTCCAGCGCCAGCGCACCGTGTTTTCCAGCCGAGTGATGTGGTGCTGGAAGAGGTCGAACAGGCTGCGGCTGTCCTGCCCGTTGTAGCCCACGAAGCGCTTGATGAAGTGCCCTGAGACCAGGCTGCGTTCGCCGGTCTCGGGGTGGATGCGAACCAGGGGGTGTTCGGTCTCGATCAGGCGCGAGGTGAAGACCTCGCGGTACTTGCGGGCGCCGTTGGCATCGGGCCTGGCCCGTGTGGCGGCGTAGTCGTAGTCGTTGCCGTGCACGGCCCACAACTGGTCCGCCAGGGTCTTCAGCGGGGCCGGCAGTTCCGCGTAGGCGGCGGCGGTGTTGGCCCAGACCGTGTCGCCACCCTGGGCCGGGAGGGTCACCGCGCGCAGCACCGCCAGTTGGGGATAGTCCAGCTCGAAGGTCACATCGGTGTGCCAGGAGTCGGCCCGCCCGCCATGGCCGGAGTCGAGTTCGAGGATCCGCGTGCCCTCGCGCGAAGGCACCGTGGGGTGCTCCACCAGCTCGCCGAACAGGCGGGCGAAGGCCTGGTGTTCGGCATCGTCGAGATGCTGCTGCCCCTTGAAGAACAACACCTTGTGGCGCAGCAGCGCCGCCTTGAGTGCCGCGAAGGTCTCGGGGGCCAGTTGCCCGCCCAGGCGCAGCCCGCGGATCTCGGCACCGAGCTTTCCCGCCAGCGGCAGGATGTCCAGGGCCGGTGTCTGGACGGATGGGGAAGAAAGGTCGAATACTGCGCTCATGGTGTTCCTTGGTTGAGGCGGTCAAAGCGGATCGGGACCGTCAGGCGCTGAAATTAGTCCGCTTCATGGCGGCGGAAAACGAAGAAATCTGCGCATCGATAGTTGCGAAATGCATTCAATCCAGACCGGGGTGACGGGTCTGCATCCGCCGGCGGCAGGCGAAAAAAAGCCCGATGCACTGCGCATCGGGCTGGCCCCGGAAGGCGTGGCGACCGGACTCAGGCGGCCTTTTTCTGCCGGGCGTAGCGGCTCTCGGGCCGCTCCAGCCCCAGGTTCTCGCGCAGGGTCCGGCCTTCGTACGCGGTGCGGAACAGCCCGCGGCGCTGCAGTTCCGGGACCACCAGGTCGACGAATTCATCGAGCGACTGCGGCAGCACCGGGGGCATCACGTTGAAGCCGTCGGCCGCACCGTTCTCGAACCATTCCTGCATGCGGTCGGCGATGGTCTGCGGCGTGCCCACCACCACCCAGTGGCCGCGTGCGCCGGCCAGGTATTCGTAGAGCTGACGCACGGTGAACCTCTCGCGGCGCGCCAGTTCGATCACCACATGGGCCCGGCTGTTCACCCCTGCGGGGAGTTCGGGGTAGTAGGGCGGCGGTGCGTCGAGGTCCCAGCGGTGCAGGTCATCGTCAGGCCAGAACGGCTCGAGCGTGGCCAGACCCACCGAAGGATGGATCAGGGACTGCAGCTCGGCCCATTTGGCCTGGGCCTCTTCCTCGGTGCGACCGATCACCGGCGAGATGCCGGGCAGCACCAGCAACTGCTCGGGGCGGCGTCCGTACCGGGCCAGGCGGCCCTTCACGTCGCGGTAGAAGGCCTGGGCCTCGGCCAGGCTGGTCCAGGCGGTGAAGATGGCCTCGGCGCTGGCCGCGGCCAGCTCCTTGCCATCCTCTGACGAGCCGGCCTGCACGATCACCGGGTAGCCCTGGGGTGGGCGCTCGATGTTCAGCGGGCCCTTGACCTTGAAGTACTTGCCGACATGGTTGAGCTCGTGCAGACGCTCCGGGTCGACATAGACGCCGCTTTCACGGTTGCGCACGAAGGCATCGTCGTCAAAGCTGTCCCACAGTCCCTTGACCACGTCGACGAATTCATGCGCCCGCTCGTAGCGGGTGGCCGGATCGGGGTGGGCCTCGATGCCGAAGTTGCCATGCACCGTGGTGGCGCTGGTGGTCACCACGTTCCAGGCCGCCCGCCCCTTGCTGATGTGGTCCAGCGAGGCGAATTTGCGCGCCAGCAGATAGGGGTCTTCGTAGGTGGTCGAGGCAGTGGCGACAAAGCCGACATGCCGCGTCACCGCCGCCAGGGCCGCCCACAGGGTGACCGGCTCGAAGTGCGACAGCCGGCCCTGGCGGCTCAGCGATTCGGCGTCGCCGCGGTGCCAGATGCCCGGGCTGTCGGCGACGAAGACCTGGTCGAACAGCCCGCGCTCGGCGGTCTTCGCCACTTCGATGTAGTGGTCGATGTTGACCCCCGAATCGATCTGGGAGCCTGGGTGACGCCAGGCGGCGATGTGGTGGCCGGTGGCCATCACGAAGGCGCCGAGGCGCAGTTTTCTCTGACTCATGAAGTCTCCTCCAGCGGGATGGGTTTCAGTGTTGGCCCAGGGGATGTCCATCGGGTCCGTATTCCGGCCAATAGCCTTCGAGCTTCTCGCTTTTGAGCGCTGCGTCCAGGAAGCGCCGGTCGAACCAGCTCTCGATCTCGGGCTTTCTGCGGATCAGTTTCAGACGCAGGGATTCCTCGGCAGAGTCCTCATAGCGCGCCACCAGGAAGGGGTCGAGCAGCGGCGACAGACGCACCCGCAGCGGCTGGCCGATGAAGTCCTCGCGCCAGTACTTCTCGGGCAGTTCGGCCTTGCCCCATTGCGTGAAGAGTTCGGCGCGGCGGCCTTCCTCCGAGTAGTCGTGGGCGGTCCGTACCACCACGTTGACCACGCGCTGCACCCAGTCCGGGTGCTGGGCGACGAAGGTCTCGGTGGCCAGCAGGGCGGTCTGCCGGGTGAATCGATAGGAGTCCTGAGCCGCCGACCAGACCACCTTGGCTGCGCCCTTGTCGCGCAGGGCAAACAGCTCGACATAGCCGAACACCGCATCGATGTCGCGGGTGGTGAGGGCGGCCTGCGCGCCGGCCTGGTCGAGGTTGATCAGCTTGACGTCGCTCTCGCGCAGCCCGTGGGCCGCCAGGGCGCGCACGGCGGCCAGATGCAGGTTGGTGCCTTTCCAGATCGCGACCCGCCTGCCCTTCAGGTCTTCCAGCCGGGTGATGGTCGAGTCCGGCGGCACGCCCAGGTACAGGCCGGTGCGCACGCTGGTGCCGAGCAGGATGCGGGTCTTCACCCCGTTGGCGCGGTGCACGATGGAGGGCAGGTCGCCCTGGTAGGCCAGGTCGAGCTGCTGGTTGACCAGGGCCTCGTTGACCGCCGGGCCCGCACCCTTGAAGAAGATCCAGTCGATCCGGATGCCGTCCTTCTCGAACTCCTTTTCAAGCAGGCCCTGGGCGTTGACGATGCCCAGCGAGGAGCCCCCGGTGCGCGGCGGGCTGCCCACCCCGCCGGTGGCCACGCCGATGCGGATCACCGCCGGGTCGGCCGCCCAGGCCGACAGGGCCAGGAAAAAGATGCCCAGCAGGGCGCTCCAACGCAGATGTTTCATGCACTTCCTTGATGTGATGCGGATGTCGGGCCGGCCCTCGGGCAGCGGTCCGACGCTCACCTTAAGCGCCGCCGCCAGCGGGTGGAAATCAGGATTCCAAGGGTGCTTATGCGCTGGTCGATCAGATGGCGAACTGCCAGTTCTCCGCCGTCAAAGGCTGAGTGCGCAACGGTGCCTCGATGAGGTCCGAAGTGGCCTGGGACGCGAATTCGGCCAGCACCTGCTCCTTGATGCGCGCGAAGGCCGGGCTGCTGCGGTCGCGCGGATGGGGCAGCGGCACCGGCAACTGCCGGCGGATGCGCCCCGGCCGGGGCTCCATCACGACCACGCGGTCGCCCAGGTAGACCGCTTCCTCGACATCGTGGGTGACGAGGATCATGGTGATGCCTTCCTGCTGCCAGATGCGTTGCAGCTCCTGCTGCAGATGGCTGCGGGTCAGGGCGTCGAGGGCCCCGAAGGGCTCGTCGAGCAACAGGATCTCCGGGCGGTTGACCAGGGCGCGGGCG
>JAFAMV010000079.1 GCA_019233055.1 Curvibacter sp. | reverse complement strand
GCAGGCCGGCAGTGCCGAACATCAGCGCCATGCCGAAGGAGATGGCCGACACCGGGTCCTTCAGGAAGCCGCCGGGGCCCATCACCGCCAGGCCGGCCTTGGCCGCGTCCTCAGGCGACTTGCCGGCGTTCAGGGCGACCTGGGTCTTGACCTTCACCGCTGCGGCGAACAGGGCTTCGAAGCTGAAGCCATAGTGGCTCATCACCATCAGGGCCATGAAGGTCACGCCGGCCAGCAGCATGCAGGCCTTGATGATCTGCACCCAGGTGGTGGCGGTCATGCCGCCGAACAGCACGTAGACCATCATCAGCGCGCCCACGATGGCCACGGCGTAGCCGTAGTCCAGGCCGAACAGCAGCTTGATCAGCTGGCCTGCGCCCACCATCTGGGCGATCAGGTAGAAGGCCACCACCACCAGGGTGCTGATGGCGGCGAAGATGCGGATCGGACCCTGCTGGAAGCGGTAGCCGGCCACGTCGGCGAAGGTGAACTTGCCGAGGTTGCGCAGGCGTTCGGCCATCAGGAAGGTGATCATGGGCCAGCCCACCAGGAAGCCGATCGAGTAGATCAGGCCGTCATAGCCGGCGCCCATCACCATCGCCGAGATGCCGAGGAAGGAGGCCGCCGACATGTAGTCGCCGGCAATCGCCAGGCCGTTCTGGAAGCCGGTGATGCCGCCGCCGGCGTTGTAGAACGAGGCGGCCGATTTGGTCTTGGCGGCCGCCCACTTGGTGATCCACAGCGTGCCCGCGACAAAGATCGCGAACAGGATGATGGCCGTCCAGTTGGTGGCCTGCTTGGTGGTCTGGCCGATGTCGCCGCCGGCCGCCATCGCAGTGCCGGCCGCCAGCAGCGCCAGCGCGCCCAGGGCAAGGGAAAGCTTTTTCATTTTGCAGCGTCCTTCAGGATGTCGCGGGTCAGTTGGTCGAACTCGCTGTTGGCACGACGCACATAGATGCCCGTGATGACGATGGTGAAGACGATGATGGCCATGCCCAGCGGCACGCCGAGCGAGGTCACGCCGGTGCCGATCGGCTGGGCCAGGAAGGGCTTGTTGAACGCGATCAGGCAGACGTAGCCGTAATAGACCACCAGCATCAGGATGGTCAGCAGCACGCCCAGCCCGTTGCGCTTGCTGCGGAGTTCCGCGTATTTGGGATGGGTCTTTATCTTCTCGACAATCGGGTCGCTCATGGTTGTCTCCTCAAGAATGGGATGGATGGCTGGCCAGGAGCGAAACACCTCGCCTGCTGATTCATTGTGGAAAGCGGTGCTGACCAACTCCTTACGCAGGCCCGGGCAGGACGCCCCATTTGATCGGGGGTTTCCCTGATGTGCATCTCAGATGCCGTGTACCTGGCGAGCGGCCGCGCCGGCGCAGCGGACCTGTCAGGCGAGGGTCAGACTTTGCCCGGATAGTCGCGCAGACCAAGGGTCGCCGCAGGCATCGATACGACCCGGCACGAGGAGACGAGTCCATGGCAGCAAGCAGTCCCAGGCCGATGACGCCGGAAGAGAAGAAGGTGATCTTCGCCTCCTCGCTGGGCACCGTCTTCGAGTGGTATGACTTCTACCTCTACGGGGCGCTGGCCGAGTACATCGCGCGCCAGTTCTTCTCGGGCCTGGACCCGGCGGCGGCCTTCATCTTCGCGTTGCTGGCCTTCGCCGCCGGCTTCGTGGTGCGCCCCTTCGGCGCCCTGGTCTTCGGGCGGCTCGGCGACATGATCGGGCGCAAGTACACCTTCCTGGTCACCATCCTCATCATGGGCCTGTCGACCTTCATCGTCGGCATCCTGCCGTCGTATGCCTCGATCGGGCTGGCCGCGCCGGTGATCCTGGTGCTGCTGCGCATGCTGCAGGGCCTGGCCCTGGGCGGTGAATACGGGGGGGCGGCCACCTATGTGGCCGAGCATGCGCCGGCGGGCCGGCGCGGCGCCTACACCGGCTGGATCCAGACCACCGCCACCCTGGGCCTGTTCCTGGCCCTGGTGGTGATCCTGGTGGTGCGCGGCTCGCTCGAGGCCGAGGATTTCGCCGACTGGGGCTGGCGCGTGCCGTTCCTGGTCTCCATCCTGCTGTTCGGGGTGTCGGTGTTCATCCGCCTGACCCTGGACGAGTCGCCGGCCTTCCAGCGCATCAAGGCCGAGGGCAAGGTGTCCAAGGCGCCGCTGTCCGAGTCCTTCGGTCAGTGGCGCAACCTGCGCCTGGTGCTGGTGGCCCTGTTCGGCCTGGTGGCCGGGCAGGCCGTGGTCTGGTACACGGGGCAGTTCTATGCGCTCTTCTTCCTCACCAGCGTGCTCAAGGTAGACGGCACCATGGCCAACATCTTCATGGCCATCGCGCTGCTGCTGGCCACCCCGGCCTTCGTGCTGTTCGGACACCTGTCCGACCGGGTCGGTCGCCGGCCGGTCATCCTGGCGGGCCTGCTGCTGGCAGCGCTGAGCTATTTCCCGCTCTTCGAGGCCCTGACCCAGGCGGCCAACCCGGCCCTGGCCGAGGCCCAGGCCGCGACCCGCGTCGTGGTCGTGGCCTCGGAGGACGGCTGCGGCTACCAGGGCAATCCCCTGGCCCGGGAGATCGACTTCACCCGCTCCTGCGACATCGCCAAGCGCTTTCTGGCGCAGAACGCGGTCAGCTACGACAACGAAGCCGGCCCCGCAGGGCAGCCGGCCCAGGTGCGCATCGGTGCGCGCACGGTGCCCGCGCCCGAGCTGCACCTGCAGCACAGGCGATTCGACGAGGCCAGCCAGCGGGCCCTGGCCGCGTTCCGCCAGGAGGTCTCGGCGGCCCTGCGCGAGGCCGGCTTTCCGGCCGCCGCCGACCCGGCCCGCATCAATGTCCTCGAAGTGGTGCTGATCCTGACCCTGCTGGTGGTGTTCGTGGCCATGGTCTACGGGCCCATGGCGGCGGCCCTGGTCGAGTTGTTCCCGACCCGCATCCGCTACACCTCGATGAGCATGCCCTACCACATCGGCAACGGCTGGTTCGGCGGCCTGATGCCCACCGTGGCCTTCGCCATGGTGGCGCAGAACGGCAACATCTTCCATGGGCTCTGGTACCCGGTGCTGGTGGCGGCCGCGACCCTGGTGCTGGGCCTGCTGTTCGTGCCCGAGACCGCGCAGGTCGACATCGACCGGCTCGGCTGAGCGGCCGGCGCCACGCCGGAGGGCGTTGCGGGGGCATTGCGGGCTGTCATGCGGCCGTGGCGGACAGGCTCCTAGAATGCTTGGCCTCCACCCAGAACCCCGACCACCATGACCCAGGGAATCATCCAGATCCGCGGCGCCCGCCAGCACAACCTCAAGAACCTGGACCTCGATATCCGGACCGGCGAATTGACGGTGGTCACCGGCCCCAGCGGCTCGGGCAAGTCGAGCCTCGTCTTCGACACCCTCTACGCCGAAGGCCAGCGCCGCTATGTCGAGACCTTCTCGGCCTATGCGCGGCAGTTCCTGGACCGCATGGACAAGCCGGCGGTGGACCGGGTCGATGGTGTGCCGCCGGCCATCGCCATCGACCAGACCAACCCGGTGCGCAGCTCGCGCTCCACGGTCGGCACCATGACCGAGCTCAACGACCACCTCAAGCTGCTGTTTGCCCGGGCCGGCGCGCTGTTCGACCGGCAGACCGCCCGGCCGGTGCGTCACGACTCGCCCGAGACCATCCTGGCCGAGCTGCGCGAGCGCGCCCAGGCCGCCGCGCAGTCTGCCGGTGCGTCGGGCGAGGAGCCGCGCCTGGTGCTGACCTTTCCGGTCGAGCTGCCGGCCGGCACCAGCGCCGACGAGGTGGCGCAATGGCTGTCGGCCAGCGGCTTCACCCGCGTGCAGGCCGAACGCGAGGTGGCCACCCCGACCGGGCCGCGCAAGCTGCTCGACGTGGTGGCCGACCGTTTCCGGGTCGGCAGCGTCGAGAAGGCGCGCGCCATCGAGGCCATCGAGACCGCCCTCAAGCGCGGCAGCGGCCGCCTCAATGTCTATGTGGTGCAGGGCGAGGACGAGCCCGCCCTGTGGCGCTTCAGCACCGGCCTGCACTGCCCCGACAGCGACCTGCGCTACAGCGACCCCATCCCCTCGGCCTTCTCCTTCAACTCGGCGGTCGGCGCCTGCGAGGTGTGCCGGGGCTTCGGCCGCGTGATCGGCGTCGACTACGGCCTGGTCATCCCGAACGACCGGCTGACCCTGCGGGCCGGCGCCATCAAACCCATGCAGACCCCGGCCTGGGCCGAATGCCAGGACGACCTGATGCGCCACGCCGAGGCCGCCGGCATCCCGCGCGACACCCCCTGGTACAAGCTGAGCGCCGATCAGCAGCGCTGGGTCATCGAAGGCTCACCGAACTGGAACGGCAAGTGGAACCAGCACTGGTACGGCGTGAAGCGCTTCTTCGAATACCTGGAGAGCAAGGCCTACAAGATGCACATCCGGGTGCTGCTGTCCAAGTACCGCAGCTACACCCCCTGCGAGACCTGCGCGGGCGCGCGGCTCAAGCTCGAGAGCCTGCTGTGGCGCGTCGGCAGCCGCGAGGCCGCCGATGCGGTGCTGCCCCCGGCGCAGCGCTTCATGCCCCAGGGTGTGGGCTGGAGTCGCGAACAGCTCGAGGCCCTGCCGGGCCTGTGCCTGCACGACCTCATGCTGCTGCCGCTCGAGCGGCTGCGCCGCTTCTTCGACCGCTTGCCGCTGGACGCCCAGGGCTCGGACGGCGAGGCCCAGGCGCTCCGGCTGCTGCACGACGAGATCACCACCCGGCTGCGCTACCTCTGCGACGTGGGCATCGGCTACCTGACGCTGGACCGCCAGAGCCGCACCCTGTCGGGCGGCGAGGTGCAGCGCATCAACCTGACCACGGCGCTGGGCACCTCCCTGGTCAACACCCTGTTCGTTCTCGACGAGCCCAGCATCGGCCTGCACCCGCGCGACATGAACCGCATCACCGAGGCCATGCACCGCCTGCGCGATGCCGGCAACACCCTGGTGGTGGTCGAACACGACCCGGCCGTCATGCTGGCCGCCGACCGCATGATCGACATGGGCCCCGGCCCCGGCGAGCGCGGCGGGCAGATCGTCTTCGACGGCAGCACCGACGCGCTGCGCCGCGCCGACACCCTCACCGGCCAGTACCTGGGGGCGCGCAAACAGGTCGGCATGGGCTTCAAGCGACTCGTCAGCGACAGCACGCCGCGCCTGATCCTCGAAGGCGCGCGCGAGCACAACCTGAAGGACGTCACTGTCGACATCCCGCTGCAGCGCCTGGTCTGCGTGACCGGGGTGTCGGGCTCGGGCAAGTCGTCGCTGATCCAGGACGTGCTGGCGCCGGCCCTGCTGCGCCACTTCGGCAAGGCCACCGAGACCCCGGGCCGGCATGACCGCCTGCTGGGCGCCGATCACCTCGGTGACGTGGTCTTCGTCGACCAGTCGCCCATCGGCAAGACCGCGCGCTCCAACCCGGTCAGCTACGTCGGCGCCTGGGACACCCTGCGCGGGATCTTCGCCACCGCCCCCCTGGCGCAGCAGCGCGGCTACACCGCCAGCAAGTTCAGCTTCAACAGCGGCGACGGGCGCTGCCCCACCTGCGGCGGCTCGGGCTTCGAGCATGTCGAGCTGCAGTTCCTGTCAGACGTCTACCTGCGCTGCCAGGATTGCGACGGCCAGCGCTACCGCCCCGAGATCCTCGAGGTGCGGATCGAGCGCGCCGGCCGCAGCCTGAACGTGGCCCAGGTGCTGGACCTGACCGTCAGCGAGGCCGCCACCCTGTTCGCCGGCGACCGCGAGGTGCTGCGCGCCCTGCAGCCCATCGTGGATGTGGGGCTGGAGTACGTCAAGCTCGGCCAGCCCGTGCCCACGCTGTCGGGCGGCGAGGCGCAGCGCCTGAAGCTGGCCGGCTTCCGGGCCGAGGCCGCCAAGGCCGGCAGCAGCAGCCGCCAGCCGGTGGCACGCAAGGGCACGCTGTTCCTGTTCGACGAACCCACCACCGGGCTGCATTTCGACGACATCGCCAAGCTGATGCGCGCCCTGCGAAAGCTGCTCGAGGCCGGGCATTCCCTGCTGGTGATCGAGCACAACCTCGATGTGATCCGGGCCGCCGACTGGCTCATCGACCTGGGCCCCGAAGGCGGCGACGCCGGCGGCCTGATCGTGGCCGAGGGACCGCCCGAGGCGGTGCGCCAGCATCCCCGCTCGCACACCGGCCAGGCGCTGCGCGAGTACGAGCAGGCCCTGGGCCTGGGGCCGCACGAGGTGGCGGAAGGCCGGCCGCTGCAGGCCGTGCGCCAGCCGCCGCGCCGTGCGCCGGCCCATGGCGGCGCGGCCATCGAGATCGTCAATGCCCGCGAGCACAACCTCAAGGGCCTGTCGGTGGAGATCCCGCGTGGCAAGTTCAGCGTGGTCACCGGCGTCAGCGGATCGGGCAAGTCCACGCTGGCCTTCGACATCCTCTTCAACGAGGGCCAGCGCCGCTACCTCGAAAGCCTCAACGCCTATGCGCGCAGCATCGTGCAGCCGGCGGGCCGGCCCGAGGTCGATGCGGTCTACGGCATCCCGCCCACCGTCGCCATCGAGCAGCGCCTGTCGCGCGGCGGGCGCAAGTCCACGGTGGGCACCACCACCGAGGTCTGGCACTTCCTGCGCCTGCTCTACGTCAAGCTCGGGGTGCAGCACTGCATCCATGACGGCGCAGCGGTGCGGCCGCAGACACCCGACAGCATCGCCGCCCAGCTGCTGAAGAATTTCCGCGGCCAGCACATCGGCCTGCTGGCGCCCCTGGTGCTCAACCGCAAGGGCGTCTACACCGAGCTGGCCGACTGGGCGCGGCCGCGCGGCTACACCCATCTGCGGGTGGATGGCCATTTCCTGCCCACCACCGGTTTTCCCCGCATCGACCGCTTCAAGGAGCACACCATCGAGCTGCCGGTGTTCAGCCTCGATGTGTTCCCGGAAAACGAAGCGCTGCTGCGCAGCGCGCTGGCCAAGGCGCTGGAACTCGGCAAGGGGGTGGTGCATGTGCTCAGCGAGCTGCAGGGGCTGCGCGAGGCCATGGAGGACGGCCTGCCCACCGCCACCATCGGCCGGCTCAGCCAGTACAGCAGCAAGCGCGCCTGCCCGGTGTGCAGCACCAGCTATGCCGAACTCGACCCGCGCCTGTTCTCCTACAACAGCAAGCACGGCTGGTGCCCCGACTGCGTGGGCACCGGCGTGCGCCTGAGCAAGGAGCAGCGCAAGGCGCTGGACGACTCGGTGCGCGACGACGACCAGAAAGGCCGCGAGCAGACGTTTGCCGAGGCCGAGGTGGAAGACCTCAGCGACGAGGCCTGCCCGAGTTGCGAGGGCACCCGCCTGAACCCGGTGGCGCGGGCGGTGCGCTTTGCCCAGGTCGGCATCACCGACATCGCCCGGCTTTCGGTGCAGTCGGTGCGGCAGTGGGTCGATTCGCTGGCCCTGGACGAGGAGCTGAGTCCGCGCGAGCGCGAGATCGCCCGCGACCTGATCCCCGAGATCCGCAGCCGGCTCGAATTCCTCGAAGAGGTCGGCCTGTCGTATCTGACCCTGGACCGCGGCGCGCCCACGCTCAGCGGCGGCGAGGCGCAGCGCATCCGGCTGGCCGCGCAGCTGGGCAGCCATCTGCAGGGGGTCTGCTATGTGCTCGACGAGCCCACCATCGGCCTGCATCCGCGCGACAACCAGATCCTGCTCAAGGCCCTGCAGAGCCTCAGCGACAAGGGCAACACCCTGGTGGTGGTCGAGCACGACGAGGACACCATCCGCCATGCCGACCACATCATCGACATCGGCCCGAGCGCGGGCAAGCGCGGCGGGCGGCTGGTGGCCCAGGGCACGGCGGCCGACCTGGCGGCCGAGCCCGCCTCGGTCACCGGGCGCTACCTGCTGCAGGCCATCCGCCATCCGCTGATGCCGCGCCGCGAGGTGCTCTCCACGCCCGAGGGCGGGCAGTGGCTCAGCGTCAGCGGCGCGCGCCTGCACAACCTGCAGGGCGTGAACCTGCAGGTGCCGCTGAAGCGCCTGGTGGCGGTCACCGGCGTGTCGGGGTCGGGCAAATCGACCCTGGCCCGCGACGTGCTGCTGGCCAATGTGCAGACCCTGGTGCAGCAACGCAGCACCAAGGCCGGGCGCGATGCCCAGGCCGATGGCCGCTTTGCGCCCCTGGTGGGCTGTGCCGGCGTCAGCGGCTACGAGGCCATCGACCGGGTGCTCGAAGTCGACCAGACCCCGATCGGCAAGACGCCGCGCAGCTGCCCGGCCACCTACATCGGTTTCTGGGACACCATCCGCAAGCTGTTCGCCGAGACGCTGGAGGCCAAGGCGCGCGGCTATGCGCCCGGGCGCTTCTCGTTCAACACCGGCGAGGGGCGCTGCCCGGCCTGCGAAGGCGCGGGCGTGCGCACCATCGAGATGAGTTTCCTGCCCGACGTGAAGGTGCCCTGCGAAACCTGCCACGGCGCCCGCTTCAACCCCGAGACCCTGGCGGTCACCTGGCGCGGCAAGAGCATCGGCGATGTGCTGCAGATGGAGGTCGACGAGGCGGTGGATTTCTTCGCCTCGATGCCGAACATCAGCCACCCGCTGCAACTGCTCAAGGACGTCGGCCTGGGCTACCTCACGCTGGGCCAGCCTTCGCCCACGCTGTCGGGCGGCGAGGCGCAGCGCATCAAGCTGGTGACCGAACTCAGCAAGGTGCGCGACGACGTGACCCGGCGCGGCAACAAGGCGCCGCACACCCTCTATGTGCTCGACGAGCCCACGGTGGGCCTGCACATGGCCGACGTCGAGAAGCTCATCCACGTGCTGCACCGTCTGGTGAATGGCGGCCACAGCGTGGTGGTCATCGAGCATGACCTCGATGTGATGGCCGAGGCCGACTGGATCGTCGACCTGGGCCCCGAAGGCGGCGAGGGCGGCGGGCGCATCGTGGCGGCGGCGCCACCCGAGGCGGTGGTGCGCCTGGGCACGCACACCGGGGTGGCGTTGGCGCCGGTGCTGGCACGGGCTTGACATGGGGCCGCGGGACCGCCGCATCGTCATCGAGGTCCATCGCGAGGCCCCGGACCGGCCGGCCTTCGGCCAGCCCTGCAACGGCTGCGGCCAGTGCTGCCTGGCCGAACCCTGCCCGCTGGGCATGCTGGTGTCCCGCCGGCGGCACGGGGCCTGTGCGGCCCTGTGCTGGCATCCCGGTGCGGCGCAATACCGCTGCGGGCTGCTCGAAGACCCGGCCGCCCTGCTGGGGCCGCGCTGGCGCTGGCTGGCGTCTCGGCTGAGGCCCTGGCTGGTCCGCTGCATCCGGCGCTGGATCGCGGCCGGCGCAGGCTGCGATGCCCGCTTCGAGGACGGCAGCGGCTCCGCCTGAGCCACCCCAAGGTCAGCGCCTCAGAGGGCCGGCTCGGTCAGCAGATGAGGGCCGAGCTTGCGCGCCGCCGCCCGCAAGGCGGCCGGCGTGTAGCCGGCATAGCCGAACAGCCAGCCCTTGCGGGGCGACTCGAGGGTGTAGCGCGACAGGGGCGTCAGGGTCACGCCCAGGGCCTCGGCGTGGCGGCTCAGGGCCTGGTCGTCGCTGTCGGGCGGCAGCTCGTGCAACAGATGCATGCCGCGCTCGCTGGGGCGCAGCCGCAGACGGCCCTGGCTGGCCTCGGCCAGGGCGCGGATCAGCACCTGCTGGCGCCCCTGGTAGAGCTCGCGCATGCGCCGCAGGTGGCGCAGCAGATGGCCCTCGGCGATGAAGCGGGCCAGCACCGCCTGGCTGTCGCCGGGGGCGTGGCGGTCGTTGAGGGCGCGGGCCATCGCGAACGAGGGCAGCAGGGCCTGGGGCACCACCACGAAGCCCAGGCGCAGCCCCGGGTGCAGGGTCTTGGAGAAGGTGCCCACATACAGCACCCGCTCCGACTGCGGCAGGCTGCACAGGGCGGGCAGGCGGTGCGAGCCGTACTGGAACTCTCCGTCGTAATCGTCCTCGACCACCCAGGCGTCGTGGCTGCGGGCCCACTGCAGCAGGGCCAGGCGGCGCTCCAGGCTCATGCGCACGCCGGTGGGGAACTGGTGGGTGGGGGTCACCACCGCCATGCGGGCCCGGGGCCACTGCCGGGCGCCTTCGGCAATGCGCATCCCTTCGTCGTCGAGCGCCACCGCGCGGGCGTGGACCCCGTGCCCCAGCAGGCTGGCCCGGATGCCGGGGTAGCCCGGGTCTTCGACCAACACTTCGTCGCCCACGTCCAGCAGCAAGCGGCCCGCCAGGTCGATGGCCTGCTGAGAGCCCGAGCAGACCAGCACCCGCGACGCCTCGCAGCGGATGCCGCGCGCGGCCCAGAGCCACTGGGCGATCGCCTCGCGCAGCGCCGGATCGCCGGCCGGGTCCAGGTACTGGGCCTGGCGCCGGCGCTGGCCCACACTGGCCTGGCGCGCCAGCCGGTCCCAGGTGCCGAAGGGAAAGGCGGCCACATCGGGGGCGCCGATGCGGAAGCAGCCGGCGGGCTGCAGGGGCGGGTTCCAGCGCAGCACGGTGTCGGCGATCAGCCGGCCGCGGCGTGACAGGCCCAGCGGGGGCGGCGTCAACGCAGCGGCGCGGGCGGCGGGGGCCGGGGCCTGCAGGCCGGGCGACACATAGCTGCCATCGCCCACCCGGGCCACCACATAGCCTTCGGCCTGCAGCCGCTCCAGGGCCCACAGCACGGTGTTGCGCGAGACCCCGAGGCTGACCGCATGTTCGCGCGAGGCCGGCAGCCGCGCGCCGGGTGGCAGGCTGCCCTGTTCGATGGCCAGACGCAGCTGTTCGTACACCTGCTGGCGCAGCGTGACCGGGCGATTGGTTCTTCGCGGCATGCGGAATTGGCCCCTTGGATAGCGTGATTTCTTTCTAGACTGAAGAACCATTCTAGAGGTACCGACATGGCCCGACACACCGCCACCGTCACCTGGCAAGACCAGGGATCATCCTTCACCCAGCGCCGCTACAGCCGCCGCCATGCCTGGCATTTCGATGGCGGCGTCACGGTGCCTGCTTCGTCCTCGCCCAGCGTGGTGCCGCTGCCCTATTCGGATGCGGCGGCGGTGGATCCCGAGGAGGCCTTCGTCGCCGCGCTGTCGAGCTGCCACATGCTGTGGTTCCTCGACCTGGCGGCCCAGGACGGCTGGCAGGTGCGGCAGTACCGCGATGAGGCGGTGGGGCGCATGGCGGCCGATGGCCAGGGGCGTCTGGTGATGGCCCAGGTCACGCTGCAGCCCCTGACGCGCTTCGCCGATCCCCAGCCCAGCCAGGCCCAGCTCGAGGCCCTGCACCATCGGGCGCACGAGGCCTGCTTCCTGGCCAATTCGGTGAAGACCGAGATCCGCTGCGAGCCGGCGCTGGACCTCACCGGGGGGGTGTCATGAGCTATCTGCCCAAGGCCTTCGAAGTCCAGGACGCCGCCCAGATGCAGCGCCTGGTGACGGCCCATCCCCTGGCCACCTGGGTGCAGACGGACGCCGATGGCGCGCTGCAGGTCCATCACCTGCCGCTGTGGCTGGATCCGCAGCGGGGTCCCCGGGGCACCTTCTTCGGGCATGTGGCCCGGGCCAATCCGTTGTGGCGCTCGGCCGGGCGGCCGGGGGTGGCGGTCTTCCACGGACCGCAGGCCTATGTGTCGCCGTCCTGGTACCCGGCCAAGCAGGTGCATGGCAAGGTGGTCCCGACCTGGAACTACGCGGTGGTGCACGCCCATGGCGCCCTGCGGCTGGTGACCGAGCCTGCGGCGGTGCGCGACATCCTGCGGCGCCTCACCGACAGCCAGGAGGCGGACCAGGCCCGGCCCTGGCGCCTGGCCGATGCCCCGGCGGACTATCTCGAAGGGCAGTTGGGCGCCATCGTCGGCATCGAGATCGAGATCGATCGCTGGGTCGGCAAGTTCAAGCTCAGCCAGAACCGCAGCGAGGCGGATCGCCAGGGCGTGGTGGCCGGCCTGCTGGCCAGCCGTGCGCCGGGTGCCCGGGGCGTCGCCGAAGAGATGGTCTGCTGGCCGCAGGAGGCCGGCACATGAGCGCGCAGCTCGAGGTGGGGCCGCTGGGCCCCGGCGACTGGACGCGCTGGCTGCCGCTGGCGCGGGCCTACAAGTCCTTCTACCTCAGCGACCTGAGTGACGCCGCTGCGCAACAGGCCTGGCAGCGGCTGATGGCCGGTGACGGCGTGTTCGGCCTCGGTGTGCGCCAGCAGGGGCGGCTGCAGGGCATCTGTCATTACCTGTTCCATGGCAGCCTGTGGATGCCGACGGTCTGCTATTTGCAGGATCTTTACGTGGACGAGGCCTGCCGGGGGCAGGGGCTGGCGGCACAGCTCATCGAGGCGGTGGCGGTGCAGGCCCGTGAGGCCGGCGCCAGCCGGCTCTATTGGCAGACCCAGGCCACCAACCTGCGCGCCCGGCGCCTCTACGAGCGCCTGGGCGAGCACCGGGGTTTCATCCGCTACGACCATCGGGGATTTTGACGCTCCCAGGGCACGCGACCATAATGAATCGCCGGTCCGTGCAACCGCATGGACGGCATTCTCCAAGTCACAGAAAGCGTGTTCGTATGAGTGAAACCGTCGACTACCTGCCGCTGCACCAGGCTTCGATCGCCGCTGCAGGCTGCTATGTCCAGGAAGCGTTCAACCCCTCGCAGATCACGGCCGATTCGCCGGCCATCGATGCCATGACCGATCTGTCGCGCGTCGCCTCGGCCACCATCGAGTCCGATGCCACGCTCGAAGAGGCCAACCAGTCCATGATCCTGCGCGGCGTGCGCCTGCTGCTGGTGGTGGATGGGGGTGGCAACCGCATCATCGGGGTCCTGACCTCGGCCGATGTGCTGGGCGAGAAGCCTCTGTTCATCGCGCAGAAGCGCCAGACCAAGCGCAGCGATCTGCGCATCGTCGACGTGATGGTGCCGGTGGAGCAGATGGAGGCCCTGGGCATCGAAGAGGTGCGCAAGTCGCGGGTCGGCAATGTGGTGGCGACGCTGCGTGTCGACGGCCGCGCCCATGCGCTGGTGGTGGGGCATGACGCCCAGCATCGGCAGGTCCTGGTGGGCATCTTCTCGGCCACCCAGATCGCGCGCCAGCTCGGGGTGCAGATCCACACCCACGAGATCGCCCGCACCTTTGCCGAGATCGAGGCGGTGATCGCCGGCATCTGAAGGGCCACCGGCCCGATTTACCGGCTGGACACGGCTTTTACCTGGCGTCCACCGGTGCTTCATCCGGGCGGCAAGGCGATGGCCCAGGATCCGGGCTCTGATGTTCTGAAAGCCCTGATCCGCATGAAATCCAAGTTCCTCTCATCCCTGATGGGTCGCGGCCGTCGGCCGGCGGCCTGCTTCGTGGCGGCCGGCCTGTTGTGCAGCGGCCTGGCCCTCGCCCAGTCCGGCCCGCCGGGGGGCGATGGCGGCCGCCCGCCCGGACCGCCCCCGGAGGCGGTGGCGGCCTGCTCGGGCAAGGCGGCCGGCGCCGGTTGCAGTTTCACCGGGCGCCAGGGCGAGAGCCTGAGCGGCCAGTGCGAGACGCCGCCTGGCGGCGCATCGTCCTCGAGCGGCACGGTGCTGGCCTGCCGGCCCGCCAACATGCCGCCCCCGCCGGGCAATCGCTGAGCCGGGTCACGGCCCACGGCCCATTTGCGGGCGCGGGGCGCGGCTGCTTTTACAATCGCCCGCCCTGCCTTTGGCCCCAGCGGCCGTTCGAACCCCATGCACATCACGGTCAATCCCGATCTCCTGGCCTATATCGATCCCCTCACCCCTGACGAATACGCGTCGCTCGAGCGCAGCATCCTGGCCGAAGGCTGCCGCGATGCCCTGGTGCTCTGGGGCGAGGTCCTGGTCGACGGCCACAACCGCTACAGCATCTGCCAGAAGCACGGCCTGCCGTTCAACACGGTGCAGAACACCCGTTTCGGCTCGATGGAGGATGTCCACCTCTGGATGATCGACCAGCACCTGGGCCGGCGCAGCGTCTCGGACTTCCAGCGCGGCGTGCTGGCCCTGCGCAAGAAGGAGATCCTCGAAGCCCGCGGAGCGCAGTCGGCGGCCCCGGCACCCGCCCCGGAAGCGCCGTCCGACGCGGCTGCCCCGGATGCCGCCGAGGCAGGCGCTCCCTGGGACGAGGGCCCGCAAGGCGCCGCTGCGGCCGTCCCGCCGGCCACCACCACCACCGCCGCCCCGGAGGCCGCGGACAAGGGGGGCTTGTCGCGCGAAGCCCTGGTCAAGGCGGCGCGGGTGAGCGCGGCCACCTTCAGCCAGATCGAGAAGATCCAGAAGTCGGCGGCGCCCGAACTGGTGGCGGCGGTCAAGTCGGGCGCCATCTCGATCAATGCGGCGGCCACCGTGGCCACGCTGCCGGTGGAAGCCCAGAAGGCCGCAGCGGCCGGCGGCAAGAAGGAGTTGCAACTGGCCGCCCGCCAGGTGCGCGCGGCCAAGGCGGTCGAGCGCACCGAGCCCGAGACCCCCGAAGGCGTGATCGCCCGGCTGCGCCTGACCATCGCCGAATTGACGGCGGAGAACGCTGCGCTGAAGGCCCGCCTGGCCCAGCTCGAAGCCGCCTGACTCCAGGGAAACCCGCAGCGGCCGGCCGGGCCGGTTCTGGCCGGACCGGTTTCGTGGCATGGTGTGGGCTCTTTCAACCGGAGAGCTGATTTGAAAACCACCCGATTGCTGGCCGCGCTCGGCGCCGCCGCCCTGTCATGCGCGATGGCCCAGGCCGATGTCTTTCCGCAGGAGTCGCTGATCAAGGCCGACCGCCCGGAAGCCGCAGGCGGCCATGGCACGCTGCATGCCGCCTATGCCTTCACGCGCGACAAGGCCCGCACGGACGAGGCCATCAAGGAGATCAGCTGGCTCACCCTGCAGCCCGGCGACTCGATCGGCTACCACCAGCATGTCAGCAACGAGGACACCTACATCATCGTCTCGGGCCAGGGCAGTTTCAAGGACAAGGACGGCCAGGAGCGCCCGGTCAAGGCGGGCGATGTGACCATCGTGCGCAAGGGCGAGTCGCATGGCCTGGCCAACACCGGCACCACGCCGCTGGTGTTCATCGATGTGATCGCCGAGCAGTGATGGGTCCTGGAACGGGGAGACCACGAGCAGGTGCTCAGAACGGGATGCAATCCAGGACCGCTTCGCCGACGCAGCAGCCGAAGTCGATCTGATCGCGGTGGCGCTGCAGCCATTCCGAGGCGCTTTCGTCCTCCTCACGGCGCAGGGCCAGCAGGCGGCCATAGGCCTTGCGGCAGGCCTGCAGGCGGCCCGAAAGGAACCATAGGCCCTGGAGCAGTCCGAATCGGGTGATGGCACGTTGCCCGAATCGCGAGCAGGAACAACGGCCGGTGTGGACGCGGTAGGCGCAGGCAAAGCCTTTGTGGGGCGACAGGTGACGGCGATACCCCTGGATGGCCTGCAGTGCCAGGGCATCCGCCCAGGGGATCCTCATGCCAGCCTCCTCAACTCGGGGTTCCGGTGCTGTTCATCGCAGACCAGCCTGAAGAGGCCGTGGACCCCGCCCGTGGTGATGAAGGGCTGGAGCAGGGCGGCCGGGAACTGCACGGTCGTTCCGTCGAGGCACCGGGCCAGCACCTGCCTGGCCGCGCCGCGGTAGTAGTCGAGGCAGGTGTCGGCAGACAGGCTGAGCCGGAATTCGAATTGCTTCACGGGGGACTGTTCTTTCGCAGGGGCGCGGGCTTGGGTTTCATTGTGCCGCAACGCACGCGGGGTCCTGGCAGGCCGGATTGGGCAGACAATCGGCGACTGACGCGCGAGACGGGTCCCGCTGGCCCGCTCTCGCGGCATCGCAGAAAGGATGTTCACCATGACCGATTCCGCCGCCCAGTCCGGCTGGCTGCTCTGGGCCCTGCTGTCGGCCGCCTTCGCCGCCCTGACGGCCATCTTCGCCAAGATCGGGCTGGCCGGGGTGAACAGCGACATGGCCACCCTGATCCGCACCGTGGTGATCCTGGGGGTGCTGGGCGTGTTCGTGCAGGCCACGGGCCGCTGGATGAACCCGTTGACCCTGTCCGGGCGCACCTGGCTGTTCCTGGTCCTGTCGGGTCTGGCCACCGGTGCCAGCTGGACCTGCTATTTCAGGGCCCTCAAGATCGGCGAGGCCTCCAAGGTGGCGCCGGTCGACAAGCTCAGCCTTCTGTTGGTCGTGCTGTTTGCCGTGCTCTTCCTGGGCGAGCGGCCCTCGCTGCGCGAGTGGCTGGGCATCGCGATGGTGGGCGCGGGCGTGGTGGTGCTGGCGTTCAAATGAGGCAGGGTGCGGGCGGCCTGTAATGGCCTGTAATTCCATCGCACGGCCCGAGGTGGTCTGATGACATCTGCCGAGGGTGACTTGGCAAGTACTCAGAAGTAGAACAGCCAGGTGTTGGCGGCGTTGCTGTCCCGCCCCATCGCCATGACCTTCGTGGTCTGCAGCCTGTCGGGTCTGAAGTGCGTTTCGCTGCGAGAGAATGGATCTCAGAGCTCGTTGCCGGTGGCGTTCCGGTCCTTGGTTTTCAGCCAGGGCGGTGCGGCAGGGCAATCAGGGAGGGGCCGGAAGATCCAGCCGCAGTGCACTTGTGGATCCGGCAGGCATTTTTTCGTCTGCCTCAGGGCTGCAGCCGGTATTTCTCTTTCAATCTCGCCACTTCGCCTTCCTTGCTGAGGGCCTCGTAGGCCTGCTGCCACTTTTGCGCCTCGGCCGCCGAGACGGCCGCCGAAGCGCCCATGTAGACCGTGGCGTCGCCCAGGGCGGCGACGAACTGGAAGTCGCCGGCGGAGTAGGGGCTGCTGGCCAGGCTGGCACGCAACATGGGCTCGCCGCCATACACATAGTCGATCATGTGCTGCGACAGCAGGCGCAGCAGTTCCTGGTAGTCGGTGGCCTCGTAGATGTGCGTGAATCCCTTGCTCCGGAGCATGGTGATGATGGGCGAGGATCCGCGCAGCAGGCCGACCTGTGCCTCCCGCAGTTCTTCGAGGGGGCGTGTCCGCTCCGTCGGGGCCTTTGCCGACGGGTCGGTGCGGGCCAGGAACACGTGCCGCACCTGGCCCAGCGGGATGAGCCAGTTGAAACGGCCTTCGCGTTCGGCGCTGCGGGTGAGGGGGAAGATGCCATAGGCCGGCCCGGCCTCGGCCATCTGCACGGCCCGGGCCCAGGGGTAGAAGCTCAGGGTGCTGTGGCGGCCCATCTTTCGGTCGAGCGCGTTCAGAAGTTCCACCGCATAGCCCTGCGCCCGGCCTTGCTCGCGCCAGACGAAGGGGGGCAGGTCGCCGCCCAGCCATTGAAGCTCGGCGCCGGTTTCTGCGGCCTGCAGCGGCCGCGCGGTCAGCAGTCCGATCGTCAGCAGGCACAGCCCGGCGAGCCGGGCCCCCAGGGCAAAGAGGAAGTGGGTGGATCGGGGCATCGGCAGGGTGGTTCAGGGCTGCGGGGGCAGGGCACCGGGGGCGGCGTCGGACAGGGGGGCCACCCGCGGCAGCAGCAGATCGAATTGCGCGCCCCCTTCGGGGTGGTTGTGGACGGTGATTGAGCCGCCCAGCAACTGCACCACGATGTTGTGGGTGATGCTCAGGCCCAGGCCGCTGCCGCCCGTGCCCAGGCGCGTGGTGAAGAATGGGTCGAAGACCCGGTGCAGGTGCTCGAGGGCGATGCCCTTTCCGTTGTCCCGCACGCTGAGCAGCAGCCAGTCTGGCGACACGGACTTGCCTTCGATGCGGAGCAGGCCCGCGGCGGCCTCCTGGATGCCATGGAAGAGGGCGTTTTCAACCAGGTTGACCAGCACCTGGCCGACCGCGCCCGGATAGCTGTCCAGGCTCAGGCCAGCCTCGATCTGGACCTGCAGCTCGACGGATTTGAGTTTGAAGCGCAACGTCGACAGCACTTCGTCGACCATGGGGCCGAGTTCGAAGTGGCGTCGGTTGGAGCTGGTGCGGTCCACCGCGACCTGTTTGAAGCTGCCGATCAATTGGGCTGCCGACTCGAGGTTGCGCAGCAGCAGCCGGGTGCCGTCGGCGGCGTCGCGGCAGAGCGCATCGAGGTCGGCGCGCCTCAGGCCGTTCAGCCCGACCTTGGCCTCGAAGTCGCGAAAGCTGTCCTGCAGGGAACTGGCCATCAGCACGGCGTTGCCGATCGGGGTGTTCAATTCATGCGCCACGCCGGCGACCAGGGCGCCCAGCGAGGCCAGCTTCTCGGTCTGGACCAGCAGGGCCTGGGCGTTGGACAGGTTGGTCAGCGCTTCGCGCGCCTCGCCCTCGGCCGCCTCACGGGCGCGGAGGTCCTGGTTGAGCCGGTCCATGACCGCATTGATGCTGTTGACGATGGCGTCGAACTCGTCATGGCGCTGGGCCGGCAGGTCCAGGCTGGTCTCGCGGGATTCACGTCGGGTGGCCAGCTTCAGCAAGGCGGCGTTCAGACCCTGGAGCCGGTCGAAGACCAGGCCCCTCAGGCCCAGCCAGAGGGCCAGCAGGATGGCGAGGTTGGCAAACAGGATGTCGTACACCCGGTGTTCGAACTGCTGCGCCAGTGCCGTGCGCGCCTGCGCGTCGGACCAGGCGACCTCGACCTCACCGAGAGGGAAGTCGGCGCCGGTCTGCTGGTAGAGCAGGGGAAAGCGCAGCGGCAGCACGTCCGCATCGCCTCCCGAACCGGCCCTCAGCACCGTCTTCTGGTTGGCGTCCCGCACGGTGATGCCGCGCACCGAGGGGCCCAGTTCGCTCTTGACGATTTCGCCCAGCGTGGCCATGTCCAGGTTCCACATCGGCAACTGCAGATTGATCTGCATTCTCTGCTTCAGCCGCTGCTGGGCCAGCCGGGTCTGGGTGCCCAGGTCATCCCTGGCCCTCAGGTAGGAATAGACGCCGGAGGCCAGCAGGACCGAGGTGATGGCCACGGTGAACAGCGACATCAGCCGGAACCGGATCGAATGTCGCCCTCCGTGCAGAAAGCCGAGCGGCGACGTGGGTGCGGCAGGCGAGGGCGGCATGGGGCGCGGTCGGCGGTGTTCAGGGCCTGTCGATCTCTCCCCAGCGGTGCAGGATGGCGCTGATGCCGCCGTCGGCCTTCATCGCCGCGTTGGCCGCATTCAGGTTCCTGAGCACCGCTGCAGCATCGGGCCGTGTCTTGGCGATGCCGAAGTAGTTCTTGTCGAGCGCCAGCGGCGTGCCCTGCACCGTCAGGTCGGCCATGTCGACGCCGGCCAACTGGGCGTTGTAGACCACCGAAGCCATGCCGCCATAGACGATCGCTGCGTCGATGCGGCCCAGCGACAGTTTCTTCAGGCGTGCGACGGTGCTGTCGTCCTCCTGGGTCTCGACCAGGGGCAGCTCTTCGACGAAGCGGGCGCCATATTTGGAGCCCCGGCTCAGCCCGACCTTGCGGCCCTGGAGGTCGGCCAGGCTGGCGGCGGTGAGGTTGGAGCGCTTCAGGGTGACGATCAGGATCTTCTCTTCGAGGATGGGGTCCGAGAACAGAAAGAGCCGTTCGCGCTCCGGCGTGCGCGACAGGCTGGCCACCACGCCATCGCCCTGTTCGGCCATCAGCACGGCCCGGGGCCAGGGGACCGCCACAAGGCGCGGCGAATACCCGGCACGCCGAGCCAGCGCGTCGGCCAGTTCGGTGAAATAGCCGGTGGGCCTGCCCTCCTCGGACAGGAACATCTTCGGGGCATTGAGGCTGCCCACCAGCATCGTCAGTTCGGGTTCGGCCGCGACCGCATGCAGGCCTGCCAGGGTCAGACCGAACAGCACCAGGGCGCGCCTTGCCAGGGCATGCCGCAGAAAATGTCGCAGGCCAAGGGTCATCGTGTCCAGCTTTCAGTGAGGTGGCAGACAAACCGGGCTGTCGGCCAGGGCCCTGCGCCGGGGGGCGGCGATGTTCATGTGCTGAATGCAACTATAGTTGGTTTGGGCACCGTATCGCCCCCATCCTGCTCGACGCACTGTCTGCCATCCCGACCTTGTCCGTCAACCCATTGCTGCTGCCATGACCCATCCCGCCACGCCGCTCCACGACCGATCGTCCCTGCTCGAGGTCTTCGGGATCTTCCTGCGCCTGGGCTGCACCAGTTTTGGCGGGCCGGTGGCCCACCTGGGCTATTTCCGGCAGGAGTTCGTGCAGCGTCGGCGCTGGCTGGATGACGCGGCCTATGCCGACCTGGTGGCCATGTGCCAGTTCCTGCCGGGCCCGGCGAGCAGCCAGGTCGGCATCGGTCTGGGTCTGCTGCGCCGGGGCCTGCCGGGCGCCCTGCTGGCCTGGCTAGGGTTTACCCTGCCTTCGGTGCTGGCGCTGGTGTTGTTCGCCCAGTTCCTGGCGGGCCTGTCGCCTGCGGCCCAGCCGGCCTGGCTGCATGGCCTCAAGGTCTGCGCGGTCGCCGTGGTGGCCCAGGCCCTGTGGGGCATGGGGCGCACGCTGTGCCCCGACCGTCCTCGTGCCACCCTGGCGGCCCTGGCCGCCGCCGCCGCACTCCTGGTGCCCGGGCCGGCCGGGCAGTTGGCGGTGCTGGGGCTGGCCGGGCTGGCGGGCTGTCTCTTTCTGGCGCCGCCGGCAGGTGCCGCCGAGGTGGTCGCTCCAGAGCGGCCGCTGGGCGCGCGCGGCGCGTTGGTCGCGCTGCTGGTGTTCGCGGCCCTGTTGCTGCTGCTGCCGCTGTGGGCCCGCCAGTCTTCGGGCCTGGGGGTGCAGATGTTCGATGTGTTCTACCGCTCGGGTGCCCTGGTCTTCGGCGGCGGCCACGTGGTGTTGCCCGTGCTGCAGGCGGAGGTGGTTCCTCGGGGCTGGGTCGACCGCAACCTGTTCCTGGCCGGCTATGGGGCGGCACAGGCCGTGCCCGGTCCGCTGTTCACCTTCGCCGCCTTTCTGGGGGCGGCTGCGGTGCCCGGGCTGCAGGGCTGGTTGATGGCGGGTCTGGCGGTGCTGGCCATCTTCCTGCCCGGCTTTCTGCTGGTGTTGGGGGTGTTGCCCCTGTGGGCCCGGGTGCGCCACCTGGCGGTATTGCAGCGGGCGCTGCAGGGGGTCAATACCGCCGTGGTCGGCCTGTTGCTGGCCGCCTTCTACCAGCCCGTCTGGACCGGTGGCATCCAGGCCGCGCCGGATTTCGTGATGGCCTTGCTGGCCTTTGTGGCGGCCGTGTTCTGGCGGGTGCCGCCCTGGGCCTTGGTGGTGGCCTGTGCACTCGTGGCGGGCCGGTTCTGACATCCTGTCATCGAGCCTGCACAGGGACGGACCATACTGGCCGGCTCCGCAGGGAAGGGCCGCTCGGGCCCTGGCCTGGTCGGTGTTCCTGAATCGGTGGAAGGTGGAGACAGATGAGACTTCGAATGGGGGCCTGGTTGCTGGCCTGGGGGAGCGTGGTGTGCGCAGCAGCGGGGGCGGCCGATCTGGCGGTGTTGCAGACCCATCGGCTGGGCGGCGAGGGCGGTTGGGACTACCTGAGCTATGACGAGACCGGCCGGCGGCTTTTCATCGCCCGTGGCAGCCATGTGCAGGTGGTCGATGCGGACAGCGGCTCCGTGGTCGGCGACATTCCCGCCACGCCGGGGGTGCATGGCGTGGCCCTGGCCGCCGATCTGGGCAAGGCCTATGCCAGCAATGGCCGCGACAACTCGATCACCGTGTTCTCGACCGGCAGTCTGGAGACCCTGGCACGCATCCCGACGCCGGCCGGGCTGGGCCCCGATTTCGTGGCCTACGACGAGGACTCCCACCAGGTGCTCGCCTTCAACGGCAAATCCCACAACCTGAGCATCATCGATGCCCGCAACGACCGCCTGGTCCGCATGCTGGCCTTGGGGGGCAGGCCCGAGGCAGCGGTGATCGATGGCGGGGGCCGGGTCTTCGTCGAGCTGGAGGACCGCAACGAGTTGCTGCGTCTCGATCTGGCCCGGGCCGAGGTCACCGGCCGCTGGCCGTTGCCCGGCTGCGACGAGCCTGCAGGCCTGGGGCTGGACCGGGCGGGCCGCACCCTGTTCGTGGGTTGCCACAACAAGACCCTGCTGACGGTGGACGCCGACAAAGGCGCGGTGATGGACACCCTGAGCATCGGCGAGGGCGTCGATGCCACGGCGTTCGATCCGGTGCATCACCAGGTGTTCAGCGCCCAGGCGGACGGGACGCTGACGGTGCTGCAGCCGGCGGCCGACCGCCATTGGGCCGTGCAGCAGACCCTGACGACCCGACCGGGGGCCCGCACGCTGGCGCTGGACCCGGTCCGGCACCGGGTGTATCTGGTGACGGCCGAATTTGAGAGCACGCCGACCGCTCCCGGCCAGGGCGGCAAGAAGGCCAAACCCAGTCCCAGGCCCGGGACCTTCTCCCTGATGGTGGTCGGCGAGGCGCCCTGAGCCCAGTGGCCGCCTGCCCCGGACGGGAGGGGCAGGCTTTGCCCCGGCGGAAAAAAGGGCTTGCAGGTCCTAGAATCCACGCCTGTCGTTCTCATCACCGGAGTCCATCGAAATGAACCAGTAATGCAGGGATGCATTTGCATCTTCAAGCCTCTCGCTGCCACAGGCGCGGGTTGCTTGCGCATTGCTGAGATGGCGACTTCCGGTCTGGCGGGCTCCGGCCCGGCCCGGTCATTGCGCGGCACTGGCGTCCTGGCAGTTGTTTTGTCCTGAACCGGAAATCAACATGCCTGTCCACCAAGATCAATCTGTTTCTTCATCCGCTTCCGAGGCCGGGAGCCTGGATCTTTTCGAACACAACCGCGCCGCATGGAATCGCCAGGCCGCGCAGCAAGGCGACTGGTCGCGTCCTGTGGACGGTGCCGAGGTCGCTGCTGCGCGCCAGGGCGATTGCCGGGTGCGACTGACGCCGGGGCCTCTGCCGGCCGGCTGGCTGGGCGAGGTGACCGGATCGCGCATCCTGTGCCTGGCCTCCGGCGGCGGGCAGCAGGCGCCTCTGCTGGCCGCTGCAGGGGCGGACGTCACGGTGCTCGACGCGTCGGATCTGCAACTTGCGCAGGACCGGAAGGTCGCGCAGCGCGAAGCCTTGAGCCTGCGCACCGTGCTGGGCGATATGCGCGACCTGTCGGTCTTCCCCGATGGTGGATTCGACCTCATCTTCCATCCGATCTCCAACCTTTATGTGCCCGACATCCGCCCGGTCTGGCGCGAATGCCATCGCGTGCTGCGCCCGGGGGGCCGCCTGCTCAGCAGTTTTTACAATCCAGTCGTGTTCGTCGGCGATCGTGACCCTGCCTGGGGCCGGCAGGGGCTGATCAGGCCGATGTACCGCCTGCCCTATGCCGACATCCGTGACCTGGAGGCCGGTGCGCTGGCCGACAAGCGCGCACGTGGCGAGGCCCTGGTGTTCGGCCACAGCCTTGAGGAGCAGATCGGGGGCCAGCTCGAAGCCGGCTTCGTGCTGCGGGGCTTCCATGAGGATTTCCAGCCGCAGCCGCGTTTTGCCATCGACCCCTATCTGCCGACTTTCCTGGCCACCTGGGCCCACAAGCCCTGAGGTCTGCGGGTTCCGGTGCGGGCTGCCGGCGTGCTGGCGGTCTGATTCCCGTCGTCGATGCACCGAGTTACCATCCTCCTCGCACGGCAAGGCTGTGCGAGGAGCCGGAGACATGCGCAGCGCTGCCGAAGTCGAAATGTGCTGGACCGAGCTGCACCGCGGCACGGTCAGGGCGGTCGCCTGGGGCTCTTCGCTGCTCTTCGTGCTGTACATGGCGGTGGATTGGCTGGCGGCGCCCGGGTCCGTGTCGCGCACCCTGCCCTGGCGCCTGGCGGGCGCGGTGATGTGCGCTGCCGGCGCGGCCATGTCGGAAAGCCCTCGTTTCAAGCGCCTGCTGCCCTGGCTGCTGGCCATAGGGTCGCCCTGCAGTGCGGCCGTGGTCTCGGTCATCTTCCTGTACATCCACCGCAACCCCATGTTGGTGATCGCCGCCCAGTTGCAGGTGCTGATGTGCCTGGGCATCGTGGCGGTCCTGCGCACCGGCATCTGGACCACCCTGCCGGTGATGCTGCTCAGCCTGAACGTCGGCCTGGTCCATATGGACGCCACCTGGCAGGAGTTCGCCCTGGTCAACTTCCTCATCGGCGCCGCGCAGCTCATGCTGCTGGCGGTCTGCCAACAGGCCCACCACACTTTCCGACTCAGGCTCGAGCTGGAGGACCGGCTGCGCCGCGAAGCCAGTTTCGATTTTCTGACCGGGCTGTTCAACCGGCGTGCCTTTTTCGAGGCCGGGCGCCGGCTCTGGTCGGGGTGCGGCCGCGAGCAGGCGTCGGTCTGCACCATGCTGGTGGACATCGACCATTTCAAGCTGATCAACGACAGCCACGGGCACGAGGCCGGCGACCTGGTGCTGCAGCAGTTGTCCAGCCTCATCCAGGCCCAGGTCCGCATGCACGATGTGCTGTGTCGCTTCGGTGGCGAAGAGTTTGCGTTGCTCCTGCCCGGGACGGCGCTGGCCGAGGCCTCTCAGGTGGCCGAACGGATCCGGCTGGCCGTCGAGAAGCACGAATTCAGAGTTGCGAACCGGTCCCCGCTGCGTTGCTCGGTCAGCATCGGCCTGGTGCATTCGAGACCGCCGGCCACCACGCTGGAGTCGGCCCTGATGTGCTCTGATCAGGCGATGTACCAGTCGAAGAAAGACGGGCGGAACCGGATCACGCACTGGGCGCCGTAGCCTCCGGCGCCCGGTACAGCAGCACCTTCAGGGCCCGGTCCGGGGCCCGGTCGTCAAAGGCCGGCGGATTGGGCAGGCGCTGCACGAAGCGCAGCGCCGGTGCCACCGTCTGCACCAGCCCGTGCACGAAGTCCGGACCGAGTTCGGGCGCATTGAGGCACAGCAGTGCGTGGCCGCCCTGGCTCAGCAGGTCGGGCAGGCGGCGCAGCAGCCGGGCGTAATCCTTGGTCGCCACGAAGCTGCCCTTCTGGTAGCTCGGCGGATCGACGATGACCAGCCCGTAGGGGCCCGACCTGGAGATTCTGCCCCAGGAGTTGAAGAGGTCATGGGCCAGGAAGCTGGCACCTGCCGTGATCCCGTTGAGCCGGTGGTTCTGCTGGCCGATGGCCAGGGCGGCCGAGCTCATGTCCAGGTTGATCACCTGGTCGGCACCGGCCTGGCAGGCGACGACCGAGAAGGCGCAGGTGTAGGCGAACAGGTTCAGCACCCGGAGCCCCGGATGGGCCGCCACATGCTGGCGCACCCAGCGTCGCCCCTCGGCCATGTCGAGGAACAGGCCATGGTTCTGGCCCTTGAGCACATGGACCTTGTAGTGCGCGCCCTGCTCCTGCACCACATGGGGCTCGGGCACCGCGCCGGCCATGAGGCGGGTTTCGGTCTGACCCGGATGCCGGCATTGGAACACCCAGTTCAGGGGCTGGCCGGGGGCCAACTGCTGCCAGCGCGCCGACAGGGCGGACTGGAGCTGTGCCAGGGCATCGTCGTCGACCGGCTGGAAGCTGGTCAACACCCAGACCGGTGGAAAGGCATCGAGCGTCCATTGCTCGCAGCCCGGGTACAGACCGCCGCGGCCATGGAAGACGCGCTGTGCATCGTGGGGCAGGTCCATCCGGGCGATGGCGTCGAGCAGGGCTTGCATGGATGGGCTGGGGTGGTATGAGGGGGGGTATCTTACGGCCCCAGGCCGCCTCGGGCCGGCCCGGGTGGGCCACGGTCATCTAAGATGCGCGCCATGGTTCTGATCCGGTCCCAGGGGTGTTGATGTCGATCCTTGCTCGTCGCGCGCGGCCATGGCTGCTGCTTGTCCTGCTGCCGATGCTGGCGGGGCGGGCGGCCTGGGCGGGCGGCCTCGATTGCAGCCGGACCGGCAGCCGTGTCGAGCAACGCCTGTGCGCAGACGGGGCCTTGCGCCAGCTCGACCAGCAGATCGAAGACGTGTACCAGCGCCAGCTCACCGAGGTCGGCGAGGCCTACCGCCCGCGCCTGCAGGCCGTGCAGCAGGCCTGGCTCGGATCCCTGTCGGACGAAGCGGATCTGCGGGGGGCGTTGCGCGGGCGCCTGGAGCGCTTGCGACATGCCGTGGTGACCGTCAACTCGGTGAGCCTGCTGCGCCTGGACGGCGATGCCCACCCGCCCTATGTGCTCAGCCCGCTGCCCGGCGCGTCCGTGTACAACCATTGGGTGGACCGGGTCTGGCAGGAACTGCCGGATGATCTGGCCGGCACGGGGCCCAGGCCGGTGCCGGCCTGCGGTCGTGACGCGCCGCATTGCGACCGCGTCATGGTGCGCCGCCGCTACCTGATCGACTATGTGTCACCCGAGGTCCTCAGCCTGGACGCGGTGTTGTCCGAGCAGGTCCGGCAGGCGGACCCGGTGGCCAGCAGCGAGCAGCACCTGCATTGGTGGCTGTCGCGGCCCGGGCAGATCCGGTCGGTCGATCTGTTTCCGGGCGAGGCCTATCGGCGGGTCATCACGGCCCAGGTCCGGCACTATCTGCACGATGAGCATGAGGTCGAGAATGCGGACGGCAGCGCCCTGAGGGATGCGCAGAACCCGGCCAGCTGGGCCCTGGGCGCCCGGGCGCTGACGGTCACCGGGCAGGGGTATGACTACGGCATGGGGCCGGCCCACGTCGAGATCCCGATCCCCTGGAAACTGTTTGCCGACACCGTGGATGCCCACTTCCTCGACAGGATCCAGCGGTATCCGGATCCGCCTGCGGCCGGTCCCTGACGCTGCCGGCACAGGGCGGGTCTCCGCATCTGGACGGCGCGCACTGGTCGAGACGGGTGGCTCTTGTTACAGTGCTGCCAGCCCCGTGCTCAAGGAGAGGTTCTCATGGAATTTCCCGGCCTGCCCGCTGACGAAACCGCCCGCCTGCGGGCGTTGGAAGCGTTGGGGGGCCTGGAATTGCGGTCCTCGCCCGAACTGGACCGCATCACCCGGCTGGCTGCCCGGCATTTCGACGTGCCGGTGGCCATGGTCAACCTCGTGCTGCACGACGAGCAGCAGACCTGCTCCAGCCACGGCCTGCCGCGTGCCCGGATGCCGCGGGCGCTGTCCTTCTGTGCCCATGCGATCCTGCAGCCGGCGGTCTTCGTGATCGAGGATGCCCGGCTGGATGTGCGGTTCTCCGACAACCCGGCGGTGCGGGGCGAGTCGGGGCTGGTGTTCTATGCCGGTTGCCCGGTGCGATCGACCCGCGGTCACGCGCTGGGGACCTTGTGCCTGATGGACCGCCAGCCTCACCATTTCGATGCGGCGCAATGCCAGGACCTGCAGGACCTGGCGGCCCTGGTCGAGCAGCATCTGCAGGGCATCGAGGCCGCCCGCAGGGCGAGCCTGTCCGAAACCCAGTTCGGACAGATCTTTGCCCACGCCACCATCGGCATGGGCCTGGTGACCGACGAAGGACTCTGGTTGCGGGCCAATGCGCAGTTGGGCTTGATGCTGGGCCGGTCTCCCGAGGATCTGGCGGGAACTGCCTTGGCCACCGTCTTGTTCGGAGGCGAGGCCCAGGCCCTGGCCTCTTCGATGGCCGCCCTGCGTGACGGGGCGGCGGCGCCAGCGGGCGAGCATGAGGTGCTTTTCAGCCGGCCCGACGGGCGACTGGTCTGGTGTCTGCTCGGCCTTTGCCGGCTCGAAGGGCTGGATGGCGGGTTCCTGCTCATGGCCACGGACATCTCGGTGCGCAAGGCGTCCGAGCAGGCCCTGGCGGTGCTGCAGCTCGAACTCGAACACCGGGTCGAGGCCCGCACGGCGGAGCTGAGCCAGGAAGTGCTCCGCCGCGAAGCCGCCCAGCAGGCCCTGGAGCAGGAGAAGGAGCATTTCCGGGCCACTCTGGCCAATGCGACCGATGCCTTTGTCGAGGTCGATGAGCGATGCTGGGTCACCGGCTGGAACCAGGCTGCGGGGCAGGCGTTCGGGTGGACGGCATGGGAGGCCATCGGCCGCAGCCTGTCGGATCTGATCGTGCCCTCGGGACAGCAGCTGGCGCACGGGAACGCTTTCCGGGCCTACCTGTCCGTGGGGCCAGGACAGCGTTTCGAGCAGCGCTTCGAGGTGCTGGCCCAGCACCGTGACGGACGCCTGTTCCCGGTCGAGATGTCGCTCAGTGAGATCCGCCATGGCGGGCGCCTGCGGGTGAATGCCTTCCTGCACGACATCACCGGGCGCAAGGCGCGGGAGCGCGAACTGGTGGCCAGCCGGGCGCGTCTGCGTCTGCTGGCCGACAACCTGCCGGCCCTGGTCGCCTATGTCGATGAACACCTGGTCTACCAGTTCAACAACCTGAGCTATCAGCACTGGTTCGGCGTGGCCCCCGAGGCCATCGTCGGGCGCAGCCTGCCCGACTTCGTGGGCGCCGCGGCCTTTGACGACATGAAGCCCCAGGTGCAGCGGGTCCAGGAGGGTCGGGCGGTGAGCTTCGAGGGCCTCATGCGCACCCTCGATGGTGAGCTGCGGGTGCACACCGCCTTGATCCCGGACACGGCGATGGACGGGCCCCCCTATGGTTTCTATGTTCTCGCCCAGGACATCACCGAACAGTACCTGCTCGAACAACAGCTCAAGCATGAGGCCAGTCATGACGCCCTGACGGGGCTGCCCAACCGCCGGGCCTTTCTGCGCCAGTTGAGCGAGGCGCTCGCCCGGGCGCGCCGCCAGCACGTCGGCCTGGCCCTGCTGTTCCTGGACCTCGATGGGTTCAAGGGATACAACGACCAGCATGGGCACGATTTCGGCGACGCGGTGCTGCGGCATTTCGCCAGAACCCTGCTGGACAGCGTCCGGGAGACCGACGGCGTGGCCCGCCTGGCAGGAGACGAGTTCACGGTGATCCTGGAAGGGTTGTCGGATCCAGCGCTCCAGGCGGCACAGGTGGCCCGCAAGCTGATCCACGAACTGGGCCGGCCGGCCTTGATCGGCGGGCGCGAGGTGGTGCTGTCCTCGAGCATCGGGGTGGCCGTGTCGTCACAGGACGCGCCGGCGGGGTTGACGGCGCAGAGCCTGCTCAAACGCGCCGACGCGGCCATGTACCAGGCCAAGGCGGCCGGCAAGGGCCAGTTCGCGCTGGGTTGAGTGCCGGCCAGCCACCCAATTTGAGGGCAGATCGGGCGCCCGTCAAGGGCTCATCCGCCGGAGTTTGAGGGGAATCCAAGGGCTTTCCCGAGTCACCTGTTTTTCGGTGACGGTTTTATGAAAAGCGATTGCTTTTCCCCCCCCGCCCGGGCATAGTGAACTCACCTTCACAGGAATAGTGCTTCGCATGGCCGCCCTGGACGGGCGGCTTTTTCAACCCTGAGTGCAACAGGAGGCTACTCATGAACTTGACGATCAGCGGTCATCACCTCGAAGTCACCCCCGCCCTGCGCAGCTACGTGACGACCAAGCTGGACCGCATCACCCGGCATTTCGACCAGGTGGTGGACGTGAAGGTTTTGCTCACTGTCGAAAAGCAGAAGGAAAAGCAGCGCCGCCAACGCGCCGAGTGCAATGTGCATGTCAAGGGCAGCGACATGTTCGCTGAAAGCTCCCATGAAGACCTCTATGCAGCCGTCGATGAACTCATGGACAAGCTGGACCGACAGGTGGTGCGCCACAAGGATCGGGTGCAGGATCATCACCACGACTCCGCCAAACGCCTGATGTAAGCTCGGAACTGGCATTTTTGCCGGGTTTTGCTGTACAAAAGCCGCTGTTGCAATTCAGCGGCTTTTTTCATGTCAGTTGCAAGCCGATGACGGTTTTTCAACGAAGCTTGGGGACCGGTGCATAATCGCCCTTACAAATCATGAACCGTCTTGCGTCCATCCTCCCTCCTGCCCAGGTGCTCGTGAGCGTCGATGCCACGAGCAAAAAGCGTGCGTTCGAAGAAGCCGGCCTGCTGTTCGAAAGTCAGCATGGTCTGAGCCGCGCCTTGATCACCGACAGCCTGTTCGCCCGTGAACGGCTGGGCTCCACCGGTCTGGGGCATGGCGTGGCCATTCCGCACGGCCGCATCAAGGGCCTGAAGTCGCCGATGGCGGCGGTGTTCCAGCTGGCCCATCCGATCGGATTCGATGCGCCCGATGAGCAGCCGGTCGGTTTGCTGATCTTTCTCCTGGTGCCTGAGGCCGCGACGCAGAAGCACCTTGAAATCCTCTCCGAAATCGCCGAGCTGCTGAGTGATGCGCCCCTCCGGGAGCGCATCAAGGCCTGCACCGACGCCGGCGGCCTGCACCAGATGATTGCCACCTGGCAGTCGACCCAGGCCGCTTGATCTTCCCGCTGCGTTTCCTCTCGTGAAGCCCACCGCGGTCAGCGCCGACGCCCTGTTCGAAGAGTTCCGCTCCATCCTGAAGTGGGAGTGGGTCGCCGGACTCGGGGCCTCGGAGCGCCGTTTTGACGAGGTGGTGGTGCGTGCGGCCCGCTCGGGCGCCGATCTGGTCGGCTACCTCAATTACATCCACCCCTATCGGGTCCAGATCCTCGGTGAGCGCGAGATCGCCTACCTGGTCAATGCCACCGCCGAGGATTGTGCGCGCCGCATCTCCCGCATCGTGACGCTCGAGCCGCCGGTGCTGATCCTGGCCGACGGGCAGTTGGCCCCCGACGCCCTGCTGTCGATGTGCGAGCGCGCCCAGATCCCGATGTTCTCGACGGTCGAATCCTCAGCCTTCGTCATCGATGTGCTGCGCGCCTACCTGTCCAAGCATTTCGCCGATCGCACCTCGATGCACGGCGTGTTCATGGACATCCTGGGCCTCGGCGTGATGATCACCGGCGAGTCGGGCCTGGGCAAGAGCGAGCTCGGGCTGGAGTTGATCTCCCGTGGCAATGGCCTGGTGGCCGACGATGCGGTCGATCTCTTCCGCATCAACCAGGCCACCATCGAAGGGCGTTGTCCGGAGCTGCTGCAGAACCTGCTCGAGGTGCGGGGCATCGGCCTGCTCGACATCCGCGCCATCTTCGGCGAGACGGCGGTGCGTCGCCGCATGCGGCTGAAGCTCATCGTCCATCTGGTGCGCAAGGAGACCATGGAGCGCGACTACGAGCGCCTGCCCTACGAGCCCCTGACCCAGGACGTGCTGGGCGTGCCGGTGCGCAAGGTGGTGATCCAGGTCGTGGCCGGGCGCAACATCGCGGTGCTGGTCGAGGCGGCCGTGCGCAACACCATCCTGCAGTTGCGCGGCATCGATACCTACCAGGAATTCGTCGAGCGGCACCGCCGCGCCATGGAACACGACCTCTGAAGCCGCAGCCTGGCGGCTGGCGGGGTGGTCAGCGGGCGGTCTGCACGCAGTTGGCGCAGAGGCCGTAGAGCGACATGGCGTGCTCCTGCAGCAGCCAGTTCTTGGCCTTGGCCACCATCTGCTGGCGGCGTTCGATTTCGGCGTCGTAGAACTCTTCGACCTTGCCGCAACTGGTGCAGACCAGGTGATCGTGGTGCTGGCCCTCGTTGAGTTCGTAGACGGCCTTGCCGCTTTCGAAATGGCTGCGGCTCAGGATGCCGGCCTGCTCGAACTGGGTCAGCACCCGGTAGACGGTGGCCAGGCCGATGTCCGACTGTTCCTGGAGCAGCACCCGGAAGACGTCTTCGGCCGTCATATGACGCTGGCGGCCCTTCTGAAAGAGCTCCAGGATCTTCAGCCGCGGCAGGGTGGCTTTCAGCCCGGTGTTTTTCAGTTCCTCGATATTCGCCATGAAGAGTCTTTCCGCTGGCAGCGCCGGGCCGCTTCGCCAGGCCCTGCCGCTACAATGGCCCGATCATATCGCTACCTTCCCTTCCATGTCTGCCTATCCCATCCGTGTTGCCCGGCTGAGCCTGTTGATGGCGCTGGTCGCCGGCCTTGCCGCCTGCAGCTCGTTCGATGGGGCCGGCAAGCGCCTGGCCAATGCCGTGACCCCCTACAGGATCGAGGTGGTCCAGGGCAATTTCGTGTCGAAGGAGCAGGTCGAGGCGCTGCAGGTCGGCATGAGCCGTCAGCAGGTCAAGGAGGTGCTGGGGTCGCCGCTGGTGGTCAGCGTGTTCCATGCCGATCGCTGGGACTACGTCTTCACCTTGCGGCGCCAGGGCGTGCCCGAACAGGCACGACGCCTGACCGTCTATTTCAAGGGTGATGCGCTGGAGCGTTTCGACGGCGACGAGATGCCCAGCGAGGCCGAATTCGTGGCGCAGCTCGATGCGCGCACCCGTTCCCACAAGGTGCCGGAACTGGAGGCCAGCGAAGCGCAGCTGTCCAAATACCCGGTGCCGGCCCCTGCGGGCGACAGCGGCAGTGCGGCCCCGGTCTCGGCGGCGTCGGCGTCCTACCCGCCTCTTGAGCCCGCAGCACGTTGAGTCACCGATCGGGCGCCAACCGGGCGCCGATCCGAACCACAGGATGAACAGAAGATGAGTGCCAGTTTGCACAGAATCGCCGTGGCAGGCGCATCGGGCCGCATGGGTCGCATGTTGCTGGAGTCCATCCGGACCACCGACGATTGCCGCATCGCCGGCGCCCTGGATGTCGCCACCAGTCCGGCCCTCGGCAGTGACGCCACGGGTTTTCTGGGCCATGCCAGCGGTGTGGCCATCACCGCCGACCTGCGCCAGGGCCTGTCGCCGGCCGAGGTCCTGATCGACTTCACCCGGCCCGAAGGGACTCTGGCGCATCTGCGGGTCTGCCGGGAGCTGGGGGTCAAGGCGGTCATCGGCACCACCGGTTTCAGCGACGCCCAGAAAGCCGAGATCGCCGCAGCGGCGCGCGACATCGCCATCGTCATGGCGCCCAACATGAGTGTCGGCGTCAATGTCACCCTCAAATTGCTCGACATGGCGGCCCGGGCGTTGGCCACCGGCTACGACATCGAGATCATCGAAGCCCATCACCGCCACAAGGTCGACGCCCCTTCGGGCACCGCGCTGAAGATGGGCGAGGTGGTGGCCCAGGCCCTGGGCCGCGACCTCAAGGACTGTGCGGTCTACGCCCGCGAGGGGGTCACCGGTGAGCGTGATCCTTCGAGCATCGGCTTTGCGACGGTGCGCGGGGGCGACATCGTCGGCGACCACACGGTGCTGTTCGCCGGCATCGGCGAGCGCATCGAGATCACCCACAAGTCGTCCAGCCGGGCGACCTATGTGCAGGGGAGCCTGCGTGCGGTGCGCTTCCTGGCCGGCCAGTCCCAGGGCCTGTTCGACATGTTCGACGTGCTCGGGCTGAACTGAGTCCTGCGCGCCGGCCCATGAGCAGCCTGCAGACCCTGGTGGACGCCGATGCGCTGTCGCGTGGCGTGGTGATGCTTCTGCTGCTGATGTCGATCAGCAGCTGGGTGGTGATCCTGCGCAAGAGCTGGCTGCTGCGGCGCGTCTTGCATGATGTGCCGCGCAGCACGGCGGCCTTCTGGCAGGCCCCGTCGCGGGCGCTCGCCCTGGAGCGCCTGGCGGGCTTTGATCGCGACCGCTCGGTGCGGCCCCTGGTCGAGGCCTCCGTGCTCGCGGCCTCCGGGACGCTGGCCGGTGCCGGAGGCCGCGAGCAGCAACTCACCCGCCAACTCCGTGATGCCCTGCATGCGGTGCTGCTGCGGCTGCAATGGGGGCAGGTGGTGCTGGCCACCGTCGGATCCATCGCCCCCTTTGTCGGATTGCTGGGCACGGTCTGGGGCATCTTCCATGCGCTGACCGCCCTGGGCGGCGTGCGGACACTGACCCTGGACCAGGTGGCAGGTCCCGTCGGCGAGGCCCTGGTGATGACGGCCGCGGGGCTGGCGGTGGCCATTCCCGCCGTGCTGGCCTACAACGTCATGGGCCGCCTGATCGGGCGCATCGAGGCGGATCTGGAGGGCTTTGCCCGCGATCTGCGCGAGCTGTTCGCCTCGGGGCAGGTGTCGTGAGGCGGGGCCGGGCATGAGTTTCGGCCGCCTCGAACGCAGCCAGGGCGCTGCGCCCATGAGCGACATCAACGTCACGCCCCTGGTCGACGTCATGCTGGTGCTGGTGGTCATCCTGATCATCACGGCGCCCCTGCTGGCCAGCAGCCTGCGCCTGGACCTGCCGCACACCGATGCCGCTTTGCCGGTGCGCGCCGGGCATTCGGTGTCCCTGGCCGTCGATGCGGCCGGGCAGATCTACCTCAACGAAGTTCCGTTGTCGGCCGAGGCGGCGGCGCGGCAACTGGCCGGGATCGCCGCCGACGATGCGCAGACCGAGGTCCAGCTGAGAGCCGATGCCCAGGTGCCCTATGGCCGGGTGGTCGAGGTGCTGGGGCTGGCGCAGAAGGCGGGCCTGAGCCGCATCGGTTTCGTGGCCGACCCCCGGCCGCCTGCGGTGGGCTTGCCCGCCAGCCCCTAAAATCGGACCATGGCAGGCTTGATGCCTGCACCCCCAACCGGCGGCAACTTGCTCGCCTCAGAGTATTCCATGCAAGAAAAGTACAGCCACATCGAGGTCGAGCGCGCCGCGCACGACCACTGGACCGCCCGTGACGCCTACCGCGTGACCGAAGAGGCCGGCAAGAAGAAGTTCTATGCCTGCTCGATGCTGCCCTATCCCAGCGGCAAGCTGCACATGGGCCATGTGCGCAACTACACCATCAACGACATGCTCACGCGCTACCTGCGCATGAATGGCTACAACGTGCTGATGCCCATGGGTTGGGATGCCTTCGGCCTGCCGGCCGAGAACGCCGCCCTGAAGAATGGCGTGCCGCCGGCCCAGTGGACCTACGACAACATCGCCTACATGAAGAAGCAGATGCAGGCGATGGGCCTGGCCATCGACTGGAGCCGCGAGGTGGCCACCTGCGATCCGAGCTACTACAAGTGGAACCAGTGGCTGTTCCTGAAGATGCTTGAAAAAGGCATCGCCTACCGCAAGACCCAGACGGTCAACTGGGATCCGGTGGATCAGACCGTGCTGGCCAATGAACAGGTGATCGATGGCCGGGGCTGGCGCACCGGCGCCTTGGTCGAGAAGCGCGAGATCCCGGGGTACTACCTGAAGATCACCGACTACGCGTCTGAGTTGCTGGACCAGGTGCAGAACCACCTGCCGGGCTGGCCCGAGCGGGTGCGGCTGATGCAGGAGAACTGGATCGGCAAGAGCGAGGGGGTGCGATTCGCCTTCCCGCACGACATCCAATCCGAAGACGGACAGCGGATCGGCGATGGCAAGCTGTTTGTGTTCACCACCCGTGCCGACACCATCATGGGTGTGACCTTCTGCGCGGTGGCGCCGGAGCATCCGCTGGCCACCGTCGCGGCCAAGAGCAGGCCCGAGATCGCAGCCTTCATCGAGGAGTGCA
>JAFAMV010000071.1 GCA_019233055.1 Curvibacter sp. | reverse complement strand
AATACACCGTAGACCGAACCGCCCTGGGTCAGCAGTTCGCGGCGCTCGAAGATCACCTGGTCCTTGAAGGTGTGCAACGCGATGCCCTGGCGGGACAGCTGCGTGCGGACCTGGTCGTCGCGCTGCTGTGCGGCGGGTTCGTCGTCGTGGTTGGTGAACACTGCGGCCACGCCCAGTGCGAGCGCCAGGGCCGCCACCTCATCGACGGCCGGCCCATGGCGGACGATCAGGCCGCCGCCAGGGTTCGGGCAGGCCCGGCGAAGTGCCTCGTCCAGTTCCTCGGTGCTGCGCAGGATGAATTCGACGCGGCGGTCCTGCCGGGGCAGCCCAGCCAGGATGTCGGTGTCGAAGATGAACACGCAATGCAGCTGCTCACATTGCGAGAGGGCTTGGTACAGCCCATGGTTGTCCTGCAGGCGCAGGTCGCGCCGGAACCAGAAAAGGCCGGATGGGTAAGGCTTGCTCATGGGCCCGCTAAAATCGGTGGATGCCTTCCGATTCTGCACCCATCAACCTGACGAATCATTTTCTGATCGCCATGCCAGGGCTGGAAGATGAGGCTTTTGCGCGCAGCGTGGTCTACCTGTGCGAGCACAGCGAACGCGGCGCGCTGGGCCTGATCATCAACAAACCCAGCGATCTCAGCCTGCGGGCCCTGTTCGAGAAAGTCGACCTGTCATTGCAACGGGACGATCTTGGCGATTGCCAGGTGCTGCAGGGCGGTCCGGTGCAGACCGAGCGCGGCTTCGTGCTGCATGAGGCCATGGTGCCGCACAGCGACGAGGCGGGCGATGTCTCCGACCAATCGGTCTATGCCTCGACCATGGTGATTCCGGGCGGGCTCGAAATGACCACCTCCCGCGACGTCCTGGAGGCCCTGGCCACCGGCAACGGCCCCCGGCGGGTGATCGTCACCCTGGGCTATGCCTCCTGGGGCGGCGGCCAGCTCGAATCCGAATTGGCCGAGAACACCTGGTTGACCGTGGGTGCCGATGCGCGCCTGATTTTCGAAACCCCGGTGCCCGAACGCTACGATCAGGCATTGGCGCTGCTGGGCCTGCAGAGCTGGATGCTGTCGCCTGAAGTGGGGCACGCATGAGCGCGGGTGGCGAACACCCCGAAGTCCCTCTGGTCCCAGCCCATTTCCAGTCATTTCTGGCCTTTGATTTCGGCGCCAAACGCACCGGCGTCGCGGTGGGCAACCGCCTGACGCGCACGGCCCAGCCCCGGCCCACGGTGGTGGCCGAGGGGGATCGGCGTTTCGAGGCCATTGCCAGGCACATTGCCGAATGGGCCCCCGATGCCCTGGTGGTCGGCGTGCCTTTCCACCCCGACGGGGCCGAACACGAGAACACACGCAAGGCGCGTCGATTTGCACGTCAGCTGCAGGGCCGGTTCGGCCTGCGAGTCTTTGAGGTCGATGAGCGCTACAGCACCACCGAGGCCCATGCCGAGGGGGCGCGTGACGCCGATGCGGCCTCTGCCTGCATCATTCTTGAACAATTTTTGAGGAGTCTGCCGTGAGTACGCCGACTGGAAGCCTGGTGCTCGATGCCGAAGCACTCTACCGCGAGCTGTTGCGCGGTGTCCGTTCCCTGATGGGCCCAGAAACCCGCCTCGTCGGCATCACCTCGGGCGGGGCCTGGCTGGTCGAACGCCTGCAGCAGGACCTGGGGCTGGCCGGCAAGCCCGGCGTCATCTCGTCGGCCATGCACCGCGATGATTTCGCCCAGCGCGGCCTGAGTTCGGCGGCCCAGACCAGCCTGCCCTTCGACGTCAACGGCGCTGACATCCTGCTGCTCGATGATGTGCTCTACACCGGGCGCACCCTGCGCGCCGTGATCAATGAGCTGTTCGACTACGGCCGGCCGGCCGGCGTCCGTCTGGCGGTCCTCGTCGATCGGGGAGGGCGCCAGCTGCCGATCCAGGCAGACTACGCGGCCGCCCGCGTGGCCCTGCCGGCGGCGAGCACCCTGGCCCTGGCCCGCGATGACGCGGGGGTCTTCAGCTTCCACGTCGAGGCGGCGGCCTGATCCGGCCCCCGCCGCGTCCTGCCCCAAGGGGAAACACGCCATGCTGTACAAACGCAATCCACAACTCAACAAGAACGGCGAGCTGATCCACCTGCTCTCCATCGAAGGCCTGCCCAGGGACATCGTCACCCACATCCTGGACACGGCAGCCAACTTCGTCAGCGTCAACGACCGTGAGGTCAAGAAGGTGCCCCTGCTGCGCGGCAAGAGCGTCTTCAACCTGTTCTTTGAGAACAGCACCCGCACCCGCACCACCTTCGAGATCGCGGCCAAGCGCCTGTCGGCCGATGTGATCAACCTCGACATCGCGCGCTCCTCGGCCTCCAAGGGCGAGTCGCTGCTCGACACCATCGCCAACCTGTCGGCGATGGCGGCCGACCTGTTCGTGGTGCGCCACAGCGAATCGGGCGCGCCCTACCTGATCGCACAGCATGTGGCGCCCCATGTGCATGTGATCAATGCCGGCGATGGCCGCCATGCCCACCCCACCCAGGGGCTGCTGGACATGTACACCATCCGGCACTACAAGAAGGACTTCTCCCAGCTCACCGTGGCCATCGTGGGCGATGTGCTGCACTCTCGCGTGGCCCGCTCGGACATCCACGGCCTGACCACGCTGGGCTGCGCCGAGGTCCGCGTGGTGGGCCCCAAGACCCTGGTGCCCGCCGACATGGCCCAGATGGGGGTGAAGGTCTTCCACACCCTCGAAGAAGGCATCAAGGACTGCGATGTGGTGATCATGCTGCGCCTGCAGAACGAACGCATGAGCGGGGCGCTGCTGCCCTCGAGCCAGGAATTCTTCAAGAGCTTCGGCCTCACCGAGGAGAAGCTCCGGTTGGCCAAGCCCGATGCCATCGTGATGCACCCGGGACCGATCAACCGGGGGGTCGAAATCGACTCGGCCGTGGTCGACGGCAGGCAGTCGGTGATCCTGCCCCAGGTCACCTTCGGCATCGCCGTGCGCATGGCGGTGATGAGCATCGTCGCAGGCAACGAGGCCTGACACGGAGGACACACAAAATGAATTTGCTGATCAAGAACGGACGCGTGGTGGACCCGGCCTCGGGCCGCGACGAGGTGGCCGACGTGGCGGTGGCGGCCGGCCGCATCGTCTCCATCGGCCCGGTGCGTGGCGAGTTCGCCCCGCATCGCGTGATCGATGCGGGCGGGCTGGTGGTGGCCCCGGGCCTGGTGGATCTGGCGGCGCGGCTGCGCGAGCCGGGGCATGAGCATGAGGGCATGCTGGAGTCCGAGATGGAAGCCGCAGTGGCCGGGGGGGTCACCAGCGTGGTCTGCCTGCCCGACACCGACCCGGTGCTCGACGAGCCCGGCCTGGTGGAGATGCTCAAGTTCCGGGCCGAAAAACTGCACCAGTCCCGCCTGTTCCCGCTCGGGGCCCTGACCCGCAACCTCGCGGGCGAGGTGCTCACCGAGATGGCCGAACTCACCGAGGCCGGCTGCGTCGGCTTCGGCCAGGCTGAGGTGCCCCTGGTCAGCACCCAGGTGCTGCAGCGTGCACTGCAATACGCCAGCACCTTCGGCTACACGGTCTGGTTGCGCCCGCAGGAACTCTATCTGGGCAAGGGCGTGGCCGCCAGCGGCGCGCTGGCGACCCGCATGGGCCTCAGCGGGGTGCCGGTGGCAGCCGAGACCATCGCCCTGCACACGATCTTCGAGCTGCAGCGCAGCACCGGGGCCCGGGTGCACCTGTGCCGGATCAGCAGCGCGGCGGGCGTGGCCCTGGTGCGCCAGGCCAAGGCCGAAGGACTGCCGGTGAGCGCGGATGTGAGCATCAACTCACTGCACCTTGTCGACGCCGACATCGGCTACTTCGACAGCCGGGCGCGCCTGAGCCCCCCACTGCGCCAGCAACGCGACCGCGACGCCCTGCGCCAGGGCCTGCTGGACGGCACCATCGATGCTCTGGTCTCGGACCACACCCCGGTCGACGAGGATGCCAAGGCCTTGCCGTTTGCCGAGAGCGAACCTGGCGCGACCGGTTTCGAACTGCTGCTGAGCCTGGCGCTCAAATGGAGCCAGGACAGCGGGGCCAGTCTGTCGCAGGCCCTGGCGGTGGTGACCCAGGCGCCGGCCCGGGTGCTGGGATCGGCCCTGGGCACCCTGCAGGCCAGCGTCGGCCAACTGATCGAGGGCGGGGTCGCCGACCTGTGCGTCTTCGACCCCCAGAGCACCTGGCAGGTCGAACCGTCGGTGCTGCGCAGCCAGGGCAAGCACACGCCTTTCGCCTTCGACCTGACCGGCACGGCGATGCCTGGGCAGGTGCGCTTCACCGTGGTGGGGGGGCAGCTTGCGTTCGAACGCGGCTGAGGCCGACCTGGCCATGGTCGGTGGTCCCCGGCGTCCGGTCCTCGCATGAGATCGGCCGCCCGGGCGCCGCTGGCCTGCTGGCGCCTGTTGCGGGCCTTGCTGCACATTCTTTCCGGTCTGTGGATCGTGTGGCGGCGTTTTCCTCGTCTGTCTGCGGGGCAGCGTGAAAACCAGGTGCAGGCCTGGGCCCGTGCCATGCTTCACCTGCTGGGCATCGCCCTGCAGGTGCAGGGCCGCCCGGTGGCCCAGGGGCCTGCGTTGATGGTCTGCAACCACATCTCGTGGCTGGACATCCTGGTGCTGCATGCGGGGCGCCATTGCCGCTTCGTGTCCAAGTCGGAGATCCGGCGCTGGCCACTGATCGGTCGGCTGGCCACGGCGGCCGGCACGCTCTACATCGAGCGCAGTCGGCGGCGTGACGCGATGCGGGTGGTCCATGACATGGCCGCCAGCCTGCGCGCGGGCGACATCGTGGCGGTCTTCCCCGAAGGGACCACGGGGGATGGGCGCGAACTGCTGCCCTTCCATGCCAATCTGCTGCAGGCCGCCATTTCAGCCCCGGCGCCGGTGCAGCCGGTGGCCTTGAAGTTCGTGGATGCCCGCAGCGGCCAGCGTTCCCTGGCGCCCTGCTACATCGGGGACGACAGCCTGCTGGGCTCGCTGTGGCGCACGCTCACCGCGCCGCCCATCGTGGCCCTGGTCTGCTACGGTGAACTGCAGGCCCCGCAGGGGCAGGAGCGCCGGGCCTGGGCGGCCAGCCTGCAGGCCGCGGTCGATGACCTGGCCGAAGGCGCCCGACGGGAGTGACCGGCCGTGGCGGGCGCTCAGGTCCGTGGCAGTGTCAGGGTGAAGCGGGCGCCGTGTCCGGGGCTGGAGACCAGGGTCAGGGTGCCGCCCATCAAGGTGGCCAACGCCCGTGACAGAGCCAGGCCCAGCCCGGTTCCGCCATGCTCATAGCTGACCCGGTCGTTGCCTTGCCGGAACTTCTCGAAGATCGTCTCGTGCAGGTGTTCGGGAATGCCGGGGCCGGTGTCGACCACATGCACGCGGACATGGTCGGCATCGGCGTCGGCCTCGATCGTCACCCCGCCCTCCAGGGTGAACTTCATGGCATTGGACAGCAGGTTGTTCAGGATCTGCTTGAGGCGCAGGCCGTCGCAGACCAGGGTGGCGGGCACCTCATCGGCCACGTTCACGGCCAGGCTCAGCCCCTTGGTGGCGGCGGTCACGCCGAAGAAATGGCCGCTGGACTGGATGATGTCGCGCAGATCCTGCGGCTCGGCATTGACCGGCATGGCACCGGCCTCGACCTTGGCCAGGTCCAGGATCTCGGTCAGCAAAGCGTTCAGGTGCTCGGCCGCCTTGCGGATGAGCTTGGCCTGCTCCTTGAATTTGGGCTGCTCCAGGCGCAGCTCCATCAATTCGGCGAAGCCGCGGATGCTGGTCAACGGCGTGCGCAGCTCATGCGAGATCGCCGCCAGGAATTCGCTCTTGGCCTGGCTGGCCGACTGGGCCTGGGCCTCGCTGATCTGCAGGGCCCGGTTCTTGGCCTGCAGGCGCCGGATGCTGGTCAGCAGGATCGTGGCCGCCACGATGGTGGCCAGGCTGAACAGGGCCGTCAGGGTCACCGTCACCGTGCGCAGGCTGCGCCATTCGGCCAAGGCCCCTTCGGTGCTGGTGGCCACGTAGACCAGCAAGGGGTAAGCGGCGATGCGCCGGAACGCGAAGATGCGCTCGACGCCGTCCAGACGGCTGACGCGGATGAAATGCCCCTGGACCATCCTGCTGTCTTCGGTTGCCTCGGGCAGGACAGGAAGATTGCTGCCCATGCCCGACGGCTTGCCGCCGATCACGCGGGCGCGCACCGTGCGATCCTCACCCACCAGGATCACCCCTCCCTGGGGGCCGAGGTCCACGCCTTTGTAGACGTCCTCGAAATAGTTCGGGTTCAGCGAGGCCACCACCACACCCAGCAACTCGCCATTGGGCTTGACGATCTTGCGGGACAGCTGGATCGTCCATTTGTCCGATACCTTGCCGAGCACGGGTTTGCCGATGAACAGGCCGTTGTCGCGCAACTGGCGCGCGGCTTCCGGCACCTGGTCGGGGTGGACATGGACCTTGAAGTGTTCGCGCCCCGAAAGGTCGACATGGCCGGTGGCCTCGCCGCTGGGGTCCAGGTTGCTGCCCACGAAGCGGCCATCCGGCCCGATCAGCGACAACTGGGTGAGGATCTTGGGCACCAGGCCGGTCTCGTTGGCCAGGGGTTTGAAATCCGCCGGCGTGAATTCGCCGGAGACCAGCGAATCGCGCATGCGCAGCGTGGCCTGATCCACGGTGGCCAGCACGCGCACGGTCTGTTCCTGCAGGGCGCTGCTGAGATTGGTGTTCTGTTGGACCTCGGCTTCGATGGCGTCATGCCATTTGAGGTTCAGCACCTCGGCCACCGCGCCCCAGGCGATCGACAGCACGATCAGCACCGAGGCAACCACCATCCAGCTCAAGCTGAGGTCGGAGGACAGAAACAAAGCCCAGCGGGAGGTCTTGGCGACAGGGGCGTTGTGGGACGGATCGGTCATGGAAGCCGGCGGTGCGTATGCGCCCATCATAGGGCGCGCACCGGCTGTCCGTCGAACGGGAGAAGAAAATTTGTCAAGCCTGACGCGACCCTGTCAAGCCGGGAGACGGCAGGGCTTCACAGGCCCGGATGTTGTGGGGCGGGTTGGCACAACGGCCTTTTCCAGCAGCGGGGGGCGGAGTCTCCGGTGCGCACCGATCTCGATGGGCAATCCGGCTAGAATCCGCGGTTCTGCTCCTCGTAGTTCAATGGATAGAACGAGTGCCTCCTAAGCGCTAGATACAGGTTCGATTCCTGTCGAGGGGACCAGAAAATGCCAACAGGGCCTCGAGGCTGCGCGCAAACTCCTTCCGCCCAGTTTCACTTCCCGTGGACAGGTACCTGAATTCCCTTGGTGGAATCCAAGCTACTCAGAGAATTTGTTTTGCCTGATCGACCCTGGCAGAATCAGCAGTCTCTGATGGACGGTTTGGCCCGAGGGGCACATGACCACGATCAACGCCGCAACCCCCAACACCTGGCTGGCTTCGCTGGCCACCAGCAATCTGCGCCTGCAGGCGCTGGTGCAGGCGATTTCGTCCGGCTCCTCGGTCAACGCCGAGTCCGACCCGGCCGCCCTGGCGCAATCCACCGATTCGAGCGTGCAGCTGTCGGGGCAGGCCCAGGCCCTGAGCAATATGCAGGATGCCAATGACCTGCTGAGTGCGGCGTCGGGCTCATTGGGGCAGATCAGTTCGGGCCTGCAGCAGCTCAACACGCTGGCGGTGGAGGCCGGTGATGGGGCACTGTCTTCCAGCGACCGGCAGGACCTGCAGAACCAGGTCAACCAGATCACGCAGAGCCTCGGTCAGATCGCTGGCGGCAGCCAATACAACGGACAGAGCCTGCTCAGCGGCAATTTCAGCGCTTCATTGCAGACCGGAGCCGATGCCGGACAGACCCAGACGCTGACCCTGGGCAACGCCTCGCCCCAGGCGTTGGGGCTGGGATCGCTGGATGTGACCACTTCGGCTGGGCAGGCGAGCGCCCTGTCGGCCATCGGCAATGCGCTTCAACAGGTCAATGAGCAGCAGTCGTCGATTGCCGGGGTGCAAGGCGGCCTCAGTGCCGGCATGGCCAGTCTGGGCGCCAGCAATGTGGCACTGGCGCAGAGCAACAGCCAGCTCAGTGACACTGACATGGCCCAGGCCAGCAGCCAGATGTCGCAGCTCCAGGTGCAGCAGGAGGCGACGCTGAAGGTGATGTCGCTCTACCAGTCGGTCCAGCAGTTGTCGCTCGGCCTGCTGCCCTGAGGTCGTCTCCTGGCAGCGAGGGCCAGGCACCTTCGTGAATTCATTCGCCGGCGCTCATGGCGCCTTCCACCAGCACCTGCTGCACCAGACGATGGTCCAGTGCCAGCCAGATCAGGATGGGGGCCAGCGTGGGCAGGAGCAGAAAGCCCAATTGGTAGCCGGCGGCGATGAGGTTGGTGTCGAAGGCGTCGAAACGGGTCTGGGCCTGGGTGGCCTCGGCGGCCCGTACCCCGATCTGCAGCAGCCAGGTGAAGCACACGCCCCAGGCCTGGAAGGGCAGCAGCGCCACGGTGCCCAGCGGGATCTTCCACCACAGGCCTTTGGAGCGCACGGCCAGGAACAGGGCGGCCAGCAGCGGCATGCCGTAGGCATAGGTCAGGACATTGGCCTCAGGGGCCAGTTCGCCGATCTGCCCGCCGGCCCCTGGCACGGTCAGGCCGGTGATCAGGGTCTGGGTGGTTCCATGCAATTCGGACCCGTGCACCCAGAAGGGGAACAGGGCCTTCATGACGGCCTCGGCCAGCCAGGCAGGCGCCACCGCGACATAGGCGCGTGCGAGGTACCACAGCGCCAGGGCCGGGATCAGCCACAGCAGGGCCCGCACGAAGAAGCCGCTGATGACACTGAAGGGCTGCCTCATGCGGCAACTCCGCCACTGGCGTCCAGATGGGCGCGGCGGAATTCCTGGCGGGCCACCCAGCGCATCCAGACCAGCCAGACCACCACCACGTCCAGCATGATCAGTGCCTGCCACAGGTAGAGGTGGGCGAATTCGAAGGCGCTGGCGCTCCAGCCGGCGAGGTAGAAGAGGGTGATGATGCGCAGCAGGTTCACCGACTGGATGGCCACGAAACCGATCACGATGCCCGTCAGCTTGGCCTGCCAGCGGGCCGGGTAGGCCGCCAGGGCGGCCAGCAGGATCAGGCAGGCCTCGATGCCGTTGCAGCCCGCCTCGATCGAGACGCCGACCCCGGTGCGGGCGTTCTGCAGCACCTTGCCGTACGAGATCACATGAGTGTCGAAGGTCTGCACCAGATGGGCGCTGGCGCTGGCCAGCAGGGTGGTCCAGGGCACGACGATCCATTGCTGGATCGGCGGGGTCAGCTCGCCCACGAACAGCACCACCAGCAGGACCAGGAAGATGATGAAGAAACGCACCATGGATGTTGTTCTTTCCCTTGCACTTACACAAAATGACGACTGTAGCCCAGTTCCCTGTCGGGGCTAGCCCGGAAATATCTGCAGCAGGGTCAGGCTCATGGCGACATAGCGCAGGAATTTGCCGACCAGCATCCAGCCCACACAGGGCCAGAACGGCAGCCGGAGCCAGCCCGCGACGGCGCACAGAGGGTCGCCGAAGATGGGCAGCCAACTCAGCAGGCAGGCCTTGGGCCCCAGACGCTCCAGCCAGCCCAGCACGCGCAGGTGATGGGCCGAATGGCGATAGTGGTCGGCCGCCCTGTGGGCGCCCCAGCCCATCCACCAGTCGACGGCACCGCCCAGGGTGTTGCCCAACGTGGCTACCATGATGGCCGGCCAGAACAGATCGGGGTTGAGCTTGAGCAGCCCGAACAGCGCGGGCTCCGACCCCAGGGGCAGCAGGGTGGCCGAGATGAAAGACACCAGGAACAGGCTGCTCAGGCCATATTGGGGCAGCGCCAAGAAATGGAGCAGGGTGTCTAGCCAGGCTTGCATGGGACACGAAGTATAGGAAACCCCCGCCCGAAGGGGTGCTTGGCTGGCGTGAAATTTCGCGGTGGCGGTGCCGGAATTTCAATTGCTGAAATTTTAAGCAGTTACAATCATGCCTCATTTTTCAGCATGCCCAGGCCGTCGCCTGCGCGCACCTGCCCGCGTTGTCCGTTTTCCTTTTCCCTACCCCAGTGATGCAGATAGGTCACCTGCCGCTTGCCAATCGTCTGTTTGTTGCGCCCATGGCGGGGGTGACGGATCGGCCTTTCCGGCAATTGTGCAAGTCGCTCGGGGCCGGGTATGCGGTCAGCGAGATGGTGACTTCGCGGCCTGACCTCTGGCACACGCTGAAGACCTCGCGGCGGGCCAACCATGAGGGCGAGGTGGCGCCGATCGCGGTGCAGATCGCCGGCACCGAGCCGCAGATGATGGCCGATGCCGCACGTTACAACGTCGATCGGGGTGCCCAGATCATCGACATCAACATGGGTTGCCCAGCCAAGAAGGTCTGCAACAAATGGGCCGGTTCGGCCCTGATGCAGGACGAGGCCCTCGCGGTATCGATCGCCGAGGCAGTGGTCGAGGCCTGCCGGCCGCTGGGTGTGCCGGTGACGCTCAAGATGCGCACCGGCTGGTGCCAGGCCCATCGCAACGCCCTGGCGCTGGCGCGGGCCTTCGAAGCGGTGGGCATCCAGATGCTCACGGTTCATGGCCGCACGCGCGAGCAGGGCTACAAGGGCCGTGCCGAATACGAGACCATCGCGGCGGTGAAGGCCGCCGTGCGGATCCCGGTGGTGGCCAATGGCGACATCGACAGCCCGCACAAGGCCCGGGAGGTCCTGGCTCGCACCGGGGCCGATGCGCTGATGATCGGCCGAGCTGCCCAGGGACGCCCCTGGATCTTCCGCGAGATCGCGCATTTCTTGGAGACCGGCAGCCTGCTGGCGCCGCCCCTGGTGGTCGAGGTGCGGCGTCTGCTGCTCGAACACCTCGAGCAGCACTACAGCCTCTATGGCGAGTTCACCGGGGTGCGCAGTGCCCGCAAGCACATCGGCTGGTATGTGAAGGGCCTGCCCGGCGGCGAAGCCTTCCGCCTGCACATGAACAGCATCGAGGATTGCCGGCGCCAGGTGGATGCCGTGGCCGCCTATTTCGAAGAATTGGGACACCACATGGAGCGGCTGCCTGTGCAGGCCGTCGATCCGGTGGTGGATGAGGACGAAGAAAAACTGGAAACCGCCGAATGAGCAAAAAGAACATCGAAGACTGTGTCCGCGACAATCTCTTGGACTATTTCAGGGACCTGCATGGCGAAGAGCCCCATGGCATGTACGACATGCTGGTGCGCCTGGTCGAGAAACCCCTGCTGGAGGTGGTGATGGCCCAGGCCGACCACAACCAGTCGCGCGCGGCCGAATGGCTGGGCCTGAACCGCAACACCCTGCGCAAGAAACTGCTGGAGCACAAGCTTCTCAAGTAAGACCCCAGGGTCCGCAGGCCCTGCCCCCCTTTCAACTTCTCAACTGAAACACCGCATGAACGCACTTCTTTCCGTCTCCGACAAGACCGGCATCGTCGAACTGGCCCGCGAGCTGCACACCCTCGGCATCCGACTGATCTCCACCGGCGGCACCGCCAAGCTGCTGGCCGAGCAGGGCCTGCCGGTCACCGAGGTGGCCGAGGTCACCGCCTTCCCCGAGATGCTGGACGGCCGCGTCAAGACCCTGCACCCCAAGGTGCATGGTGGCCTGCTGGCGCGCCGCGATCTGCCCGAGCACATGGCTGCGCTGGCTGCGCACGGCATCGACACCATCGACCTGCTGGTGGTCAACCTTTACCCGTTTGAAGCCACCGTGGCCAAGCCGGGCTGCACCCTCGAAGACGCGATCGAGAACATCGACATCGGCGGCCCAGCCATGGTGCGCAGCGCTGCCAAGAACTGGAAGGACGTGGGCGTGCTGACCGACGCCTCGCAGTACGCCGGCGTGGTGGCCGAACTCAAGGCCAACGGCAACAAGCTCAGCGACAAGACGCGTTTCGGCCTGTCGGTGGCCGCCTTCAACCGCATCAGCAATTACGACGGCGCCATCAGCGACTACCTGTCGGCGCTGAACTTCGAGGAAGGCAACAACACCCCCTCCAAGCAGTTGTTCCCGGCCCAGAGCAATGGCCGCTTCATCAAGCTGCAGGATCTGCGTTACGGCGAGAACCCGCACCAGCAGGCCGCCTTCTACCGCGACCTGTACCCGGCCCCGGGCTCGCTGGTCACGGCCGAGCAACTGCAGGGCAAGGAGCTCAGCTACAACAACATCGCCGACGCCGACGCCGCCTGGGAATGCGTCAAGAGCTTCGACGTGCCGGCCTGCGTCATCGTCAAGCACGCCAACCCCTGCGGCGTGGCCGTGGGCAACGGCCCGCTCGAGGCCTACAGCAAGGCCTTCCAGACCGACCCCACCTCGGCCTTCGGCGGCATCATCGCCTTCAACCGGACCCTCGACCTGGCGGCCGCCCAGCAGGTCAGCAAGCAGTTCGTCGAAGTGCTGATGGCGCCCGACTTCACGGCCGAAGCCCTGGAGGTCTTCAAGACCAGGGTCAATGTGCGCATCCTGAAGATCGCCCTGCCCAGCGGCGGTGCCACCGCCTGGGACAAGGGCCAGAACCTGATGGACGTGAAGCGCGTCGGCTCCGGCCTGCTGATCCAGACGGCCGACAACCATGAGCTGCAACTGGCCGACCTCAAGGTGGTCACCACCAAACAACCCAGCGCCGAAGAGCTGCAGGATCTGCTGTTCGCCTGGAAGGTGGCCAAGTTCGTCAAGAGCAATGCCATCGTCTTCTGCAAGGGCGGCATGACCATGGGGGTGGGTGCCGGCCAGATGAGCCGCCTCGATTCGGCCCGCATCGCCAGCATCAAGGCCGGCCACGCCAGCCTGAGCCTGCAGGGCACGGCCGTGGCCAGCGACGCCTTCTTCCCGTTCCGCGACGGCCTCGATGTGGTGGTGGACGCCGGTGCCACCTGCGTCATCCAGCCCGGTGGCTCGATGCGCGACCAGGAGGTGATCGATGCCGCCAACGAACGCGGTGTGGCCATGGTGTTCAGCGGCGTGCGCCACTTCCGCCACTGAGGCTTGCAAAAGGGGCTGCCGTCCCCCTTTTCCACCCAAAGAAAAACCCGCCTCGGCGGGTTTTTCTTTGGGTGGGTGGCGTTGGCTCAGTAGGCGAAGTAGGGGCCGGTCCCGCCGGGCGTCGACGCCCCCGCGATCGCGGTGTAGACGTTGCGGCCATAGAAGAAGGGGAAGCCCCAGGCAAAGGCCGTCGGGATGGCCTGGCCGAAGGCGCTGGCCACCACCGCCATCTGCGGCAGCACCGAATAGCTGAGGTTCATGCTGGAGGGGTTGCTGACGGTGAAGGACACGTTGTTGTAGAGCCCGTTCTGGCCGACATTGATGGCGCTGAGCGTCAAGGGGCTCGGCGGGCAATAGAAGCCGGCGTAGGTGCCGCTGGTGCAATAGGGCACCTTGCCGTCGTTGAAGGTGTAGACGCTGGTGCCGCTGTCCACATAGCTGTTGGCCAGGGTGTAGCCATCGAACAGGGTCACGATGTAGCCGGTGTAGATCGAGGCCGGCACGATGTTGGCCGAACCCAGTCCATTGTTGGTCCGGGTGCCGATGCCAAAGGTCAGGGTGCCGGTGAGGTTGGCCTGCCCGCCGCTGGGCACCGAAGGCATGGAGATCAGGGTGCCGTTGTTGTCGACCGCGAAAGTCGATACCGGGTTGGGCAGTTGCTGGTTCGGTGCGCCGGTGCTGGCCCCTTGGGCCGTCTGCACGCAGGTGGCGCTGCTGCCGGTGCCGGTGCAGGCGTAATAGGGGTAGCCGGCGGATCCGATGGTGCCATTGCTGCAGAGCGTGCCGCAGTCTGTGGGGTTGGTTCCGATGCCGATGATGCCGTTGGCATTGAAGGCGGCGATGCTGTTGTCGGAGGTTCCGCCCGAACTGGCGCAGGCCGTGGGCACCGGCGCGAGGTTGTCGCCGATGACCTGCATCGGCATCGACCCCGAGGTCTCGCCGCCGATCGTCAGGTCGGCACTGCGCACCGAGCCCCAGACATAGCCTTCGACGTACTGGTAGCACTCGCCGATGTTGCGCGATGACGCATCGGTCTGCACAGGCAGCGCCGCGAGCATGTACGCATTCAGGGCCTGGGCCTGGATGCGCAGGCCCACCGAGCCGGTGTCCATGATGATGTGGTCCACGGTCTGGCAGTTGGTGATCGAGCCCGGCGCACAGATCGTCAGCGTCACATAGGGCGCATTGGGTACGCCGTTGAAGCCATTGATCTTGAGCGAGGCAGGACCGCCATCGACCAGGATCTGGGTCTGGTTGCTGGCCAGGGGATTGACCAGGGAGGACGGCGAACCGCCGCCGCCGCAGGCGCTGAGGCAGGCGAGCAGGGCCAGGGCGAAAAGGTGTCGGATCAGGGCGATCCTGGCAAGGGTCTTGGACATGCGGGCTCCCGGTCAGTGGAGGTCGGCCGGGCTGACGCCGGCGGGGATCTGGTCGGGCAGGTAGGCCAGGCCGGTGAAGGCGCCGGCATGCCCCTCGCTGTGGATCACCAGATCGCTGCGCACCAGGCGCACCGGCTGGCGACCGGAGGTCTGGGTCTGTGACCGCGCCTGGGCCACGTAGTCCTGGTAGCGTGCCGCGCCGAGCAACTGGTTCAGATCGGGGCGCCAGGGGCCCTGCCAGGCCACGGCGAACACCAGGCCCTGTGGGCTGATGTATTCACGCACGACGCCGCCGTCGGCGGCATTCAGGGTGTTGAGGGAGTAGGCGGCCGCAGACTGGTGGGCCAGTCTGGCGTTGAACCGGGCGCTGGCGCTGGGCCCGGTCTCAGGCGCCCCCCCCAGGGCCGCATGGGCCGGGACCTGGCCGGCCAGGCACAGGCCGGCGCTCAGGATGGTCAAGGCGATTCTCATGGTGCAAGCTCAGATGGTGTGTCGTGGGCACGGCTGGGGCGCGTGACCAGTCTTCTGGCCTGGCGCGGACCTTGCCGCAGCCGCCACGCTCCCCCTCCACTTTGGGCGACCATGCTAACCCAGAGCGTGCATGAAATTCCATTTCTGCCTGTCCTGGCGGCATGCGAGAGCTCAAATGCCGGTGCGGATGTCGCTGCGAAGCCTCATCCGGCCTCGTCAGGCGCTCAGGAGCGGGCTGCTGACGCGGCTGCAGCCGCTGGCCTGCTCATAGGCATGGCCTAGCTGCAGCACCGACAGATCGGCCTGGGCGCGGCCCATGATCTGCAGGCCCATGGGCTGCCCCTGGGGCCCGAAGCCCGCCGGCACCGCCAGGGTCGGCAGGCCGGCCAGCGTGCCGCCGACCACCACCTCCATCCAGCGGTGGTAGGTGTCCATCGTCTTGCCGGCGATCTCGGTGGGCCAATGCAGCTGGGCGTCGAAGGGAAAGACCTGGGCGGTGGGCAGCACCAGGAAGTCGTAGGACTGGTACAGGGTGTTGAGCGCCTGGTACCAGGCGCTGCGGTCGACCGAGGCCCGGTAGACATCGGCGGCACTCAGGCGCAGGCCGTTTTCCACCTCCCAGACGGCCTCGGGCTTCATCTGCGCGCGCAACTGGGGGTTGGCATGGAGGCTGCCGGCAATGCCTGCGATCAGGAAGCCGCGCCAGGTCAGCCAGGTCTTCCAGAGCCGTTCCATGGCGAAGTCGGGTTGTACCGCCTCGACCCGGCAGCCCATCGCCTCGAAGTGGCGCAGCGCCTTCTCGCAGGTGGCCAGCACACCGGGCTCGGTGGGCAGATAGCCCTGGTAGTCGCCCAGCCAGCCGATGCGCGCGCCCTTGAAGTCGCGTCCCAGCGGGCGTGCAAACTGCGAGGCAGGCTGGTCGATGGACAGGGGGCAGCGGGCATCGAAGCCGGCCTGCACCGACAGCAGTTGGGCCAGGTCGGCCATGGTCCTGCCCATCGGGCCTTCGTAGCCGAGCTGCTGCACGAAGACCTCGCTGGTCGGTCCGAAGGGCACCCGGCCGAAGGAGGGGCGGAAGCCGAAGACGTTGTTCCAGCCGGCCGGATTGCGCAGCGAGCCCATCATGTCGCTGCCGTCGGCCACCGGCAGCATGTGCAGCGCCAGCGCCACCGCCGCCCCGCCGCTGCTGCCCCCGGCGCTCTTGCGGGGATCGAAGGCATTTAGCGTGGTGCCGAACACCGCGTTGTAGGTGTGCGAGCCGAGGCCGAATTCGGGGGTGTTGGTCTTGCCGATGAGGATGGCGCCTGCCCGCCGCGCCCGCTCGACGATGATCGCGTCGGTCTTGGGCACGTTGTGTCGCAGGATGGGCGAGCCCTGGGTGGTGGTGATGCCGGCGGTGTTGGCGAGGTCTTTGGGGGCCTGCGGCAGACCGTGCATCCAGCCCATGGACTGGCCCTTGGCGAGCAGGGCATCCTTGTCGTCGGCCTGCTGCAGCAATGCGTCGCGGGGCTGCAGCGACACGATGGCATTCACCTGGGGGTTGAAGCGATCGATCTGGTCGAGGTAGGCCGTCATCACCTCGCGGCAGGACACTTCGCGGGCCTGGATGGCGCGCGACAGGTCGAGTGCGGTCCAGGAGGTCAGGGCGCCGCCGGGCAGCCCTGCCGGGGCGGCGGCGCTGCCCGGGCGCGCTGCTGACGCGGTGGCCAGGGCGGCGCCGAGTTGGAGAAAACGTCGGCGGTCGGTGGTGGCTGGTTGCTCTGGGGACGAGGTCGGGGTGGGGGTGTCGTGAATGCTCATGGCGTGTCTTTCGCTGCAGTGGAGGCCTGGGAACAGGTTCCGAGGCTAGGCCCTGCGGCCTCCGGGCGCTTATCCGGATTCGGCAAAGCTGGGGCGGCATCTGGCTCGCCCGTCGCAAAGCTCCATCAGACCCTGTCCCGCAACCTCAGTGCCGGACTGGGGGCGTCTGCCGCAGGCGTCCGCGGCGCAGGGTCTCGGACGGCAGTTCGGCGAACTGGCGCTTGTAGTCGGCCGAGAAATGCCCGAAATGCCAGAAGCCCCAGCGGGCGGCCACGTCGTAGACGCTGCAGCCGGCGGCTTCGCCGTGGCTCAGTTCGCGCCGCACCGCATTGAGGCGGACCGCCTTGATGTAGCGCGCCGGGCTCAGGCCCAGCACCTCGTTGAAGCAGTAGCCGAGCTTGCGCGGGCTAGCGCCGACCTGGTCGCACACCTCGAGCATGGTGGGCGGCGCATCGGGGCGCGACAGGATCAGCTCGCAGGCGCGGTCGACGATCCGCTTGCGGCGGTCGCAGGGGTAGATGCGCTGGGCGCGGTGGGCGCCCTCCATGGCGCTGATCAGGCTGTAGAGCAGGTCGTCCTGCAGGCGCTGGCGGAATCCGTCATCGTCCATCAGGGCCGGTTGGCGGCTGACGGTCTGCACGCTCTGGGTCAGCAGGGTGCGCCAGGGCGCCAGGCTGGCTTCGGGCGGCTTCATCGCGAGCAGGGCACCGGGCTGCAGCAGGGCGTCGAGGTCGGACAGGCGCCGGGTGGCCTCGCGCAGCAGCGGGCCGTCGATGACCATGCCGGCCAGCGTGCAGTCGGCCGGCGTGCAGAGGTCGAGTTCGGCCGCGTCGCAGGCGATCAGGGTCCCCCGGTCCGACTGCTGGCCGTTGAGGCACACCGGGCCCTGGCCTTCGAGCAGGATGCCGGCGCCACAGGCGTCGGCCGGCAGCATGCCGCGCTGGCGGATGCGCCGGGTGGTGCGCTCGATGAAGATCTGCATGCCCGGCCAGCGCACCTCGGAGAAGGCGCCCTCGAAGCGACCGCAATCCAGCTGCTCGTAGCGCAGGTCCCAGTTCTGCAGCTGCTGGGTGTGCAGGTCGATGTCATGGGACTCGGTGCTGCGCACCAGGATGGCGGGGTGGTCGTCGGCAGGGCTCATGGTGGTGGGCTGAGGGCCAGGGGGCGCTTGCGCCGCCCCCGGCGTGGCAGTTTCAACTGGGTTTTTTCAGGCTGACGACCTGAGCTTGGGTCATGGCTTTCAATCCGTCCATCCCGAATTCCACCCCCCAGCCCGAACTCTTGACGCCGCCGAAGGGCACCATGGGGTGGATGGCCCCGTGCTGGTTGATCCACACCGTGCCGGCCTGCAGGCGCAGGGCCACCGCCTGTGCCTGCTCCAGGTCCTGCGACCAGACCGAGGCCCCCAGGCCCACATCGAGGCGGTTGGCGCTGGCGATGGCCTGATCGAGGTCGCGGTAGCGGATGATCGGCAGCACCGGTCCGAACTGTTCCTGGTCGACCAGGGGGGCGCCGTCGGCGATGTCGGTCACCAGGGTCAGGGGGTAGAAATGGCCCGGCCCCTCGAGGGCCTGGCCGCCGCAGACGATGGTGGCCCCCGCTGCCCGGGCCTGTTCGACCAGCGACACCACCTTGTCGTACTGCATGCGGTTCTGGATCGGCCCCATGGCGATGCCGGGCTGCAGGCCGTTGCCCATGGGCATGGCGGTGGCCAGGGCCTTCAGCTCGGCCACCAGGGCGTCGTGCAGATCCTCGTGGACATACAGGCGCTTGGCGCAGGCGCAGGTCTGGCCCATGTTGAGGAAGGCGCCCCAGAACAGGTCCATGGCGATCGCCTTGGGGTTGGCGTCGGGCAGCACGATGGCCGCATCGTTGCCGCCCAGCTCCAGGGTCGTCGGGGTGAGGTGCTTGGCCGCTGCGGCCGTGATGCGGGCGCCGGTGGCGCCGGAGCCGGTGAACATGATCTTGTCCACGCCGGGGTTCTCGACCAGCAGCGAGCCCACCTCGCCCGGGCCGCTGACCGTGTTGAGAACGCCGGGCGGCAGCACGGATGCGATCAGCCGGGCCATCTCGAGCGAGCAGATGCTGGTGTATTCGGAGGGCTTGAGCACCACGGTGTTGCCGGTGCGCAGCGAGGGGATGATCTGCCAGATGGCGATGAGCAGGGGCCAGTTCCAGGGCGCGATCGCGGCCACCACGCCAAAGGGCCTGCGGTGCAGCACGTCGCGGCGGCCGGCATCCTCGAACACCACCTCGGGCGGCAGCTCCAGGCTGGCCGGCACCTGGGTCCAGACCTCGCAGCCCCAGGCCTCGAAGCGCGAGCCCGGCACCTGGCCCGGCCCCACGCCGCCCAGCGGCTTGCCCTGCTCGCGGGTGATCCATTCGGCCAGGTAGTCGGCCTGCGCGTGCAGCGTTTCGGCGACCTTCATCAGATAGGCCTGGCGCTCGGCGTCGGGCCGGGCGGCCCAGGCCGGCTGGGCGGCGCGCGCCGCCGCCACCGCCTGGGCCACCTGGTCGGCGCTGGAGTGGGGCACCAGGCCCAGCACCTCGCCTGTGGCGGGGTTGCGGGATTCGAAGCTGCGCTGCGCAGGCACGGCCTGGCCGTTCACGGTGTTGTCGAAAGTTTTCAGCACGGGGTCTCCAATCAGGGGGGCTGTGGGATCGGTCGGCGGGCCCCGCCGGGGATGGCGGGAATGGCGGGAGTGGCGGGAGTGGCGGGGCTGCCGACCTTGCCTGCAGTGTGTCCAGGCGGGTGGGTGGAGGCCATCGCGAAGATTCGCCAAGGGAAAACCCGGCCCCGAAGCCGCCTGCCGTGCTGGCGATGGGCGCCCCATAATGAAAACCCATTGCCCGTCCCCCCACCGACCATGCACGACGACGAAATCCTCCGGGTTCAGCGCGACATGCGTGCGCGCCTGTTCGAGGGGCCGCAGGCGGTGCGCTGGCGGCCGGGGCGCGAACTGGCCGCCCAGCTGCTGCTCTACCTCGATGACCCGCTGGGTTGCTGGCGCCTCACCACCGACTGGCTGCTCGAACTGCTCGGAGCCGACCGCGTGGATGGCGGCTTCGGCGGTTTCGTCGCCTCGGGCGGCCGGACCTGCGACTATGTCGTGATGGCCGAGGCCCAGCGCGCCGGGGCGGTGCTGAGTTCGGTGCTGGGGCTGCGTTTCAGCGCCACCGATGCGGGGCTGCGCACCGTCTGGGGGCAGCCCGGCGTGATGGCGATCGCCGAGGTGTCGCAGGCGCGCAGCCTGACCGAGGGGGTGCGCAACACCCTGGCCGCCGTGGGTACGGCGGCCAAGCTGGCCCTGCCGGTGCGCGAAGGACGCCGACCGGTGGGCATGATCTGCGCCGACTGGGGGCGCGAGACGCCGCGCTGGAATGCCGAGGTCTGCAACCAGCTCCAGGGCCTGACCCAGGAGGTGCTGGGGCCGGTGCTGGCCACGGCCGGCCGGCTGGCCGCCGACCGCCAGGCCGATGTGCCGGCGACGGTCGACATCGACGAGGGCGTCCTGGCGCCGCCGGCCTCCCTGGCCGGCCTGACCGCCGCCGAATTGAAGGTGGCACGCCTGGTGGCCCGCGGGCTCAGCTACAAGGAGGTCGCGCGGCAACTGGACCGTTCGCCGGCCACGGTGGATCACCAACTGCGCAGCATCCGGGCCAAGCTGGGGGTGCGCAGCACGGCCCGGCTGGTGCATTGGCTCAACGACAACGTGCAGCCGTCGGCCCATTGAACAGGTACCGGCGCGCCTTTGCCGGAATCGGATAACGGGCCGGCCCCCTGCGGGCTAACCTTTCTCGCAATGGCCGCCCAGGCCATCTGAAGAAGGAAGGTTTCCCCATGATCCGATCACGATGGGCCCGACGCACCCTGTCCTGTCTGCTCGCCGGCCTGGCCGCCGCTGCCGGCTGGGCGGGCGACCTGCCCAATGAACGCCAGACGGTCGCCAGGCTGGACGGCGACACCCGCTACCGCCTGTACCTGGCCGATCCGGCCATGAGCCACCTGATCGACGGCCGCCTGCACGTCGTCGATGGCCGGCAGATGCGTTACCTCAGCGCCATGAGCACCGGTTTCGCCGGGCAATGGGCCCTGTCGCCGGACCGGCGCGAACTGTATGTGGCCACCACCTATTACTCGCGGCTGCATCGGGGCACGCGCAGCGATGTGGTCGAGGTCTATGGCACCGATGACCTGGCGCTGCGCCATGAGATCGAGATCCCGCCGCGCCATGCCCAGGCCCTCAACATCCGCGGTACCGTGCAGCCGAGCGCCGACGGGCGCTGGCTGCTGGTGCAGAACGCCACCCCGGCCAGCACGGTCACCGTGGTCGACCTGGCTGGCCGGCGCGTGGCCAGCGAGGTGCCCACACCCGGTTGCTGGGGCGTGATCCCCTGGCCGCACCAGCCCAGCCGTTTCTCGACGGTCTGCGGCGACGGCACCCTTGTCACCGTCGAGCTCGACGCCCAGGGCCAGGCCCTGCCGCGCACAACAGGGGTGCGCTTCTTCGACCCCGATGCCGATCCGGTGTTCATCCACTACGACTGGCGCGGCGACACGCTGTACTTCATCACCTACGGAGGCGAGGTCCGTCCGCTGCAGGCCGCTGTGGCCGGTGTGCAGCCCCTGCCGACCTGGTCGCTGCTGACGGAGGCCGAGCGTAAGGCCGGCTGGCGCCCGGGCGGCTATGAGCTGTTCGCCATCGATGCCGTGCAGAACCGCCTGTTCGTCGGCATGCACCGCAATGCGGCCGACGGCGCGCACAAGACGCCGGCGCAGCAGATCTGGGTGCTCGACCTCGACGGCCAGCGGCGCCTGGCCCGCTGGCCCGGGCAGAACGCCATCGCCATGACGCTGTCGGGCCGCGAACAGCCCCGGCTGTTCCTGCTGGACGCCGAGAAGAACGGCCTGGTGGCCTTCGACGCCCGCTCGCTGCAGGGCAAGCCCCTGGCCCGTTTCGACGGCGTGGGCGAGACGCCGGTCTACCTGGAGGCCCATTGATGAGCTTCGCCCTGACCCTCGACCCGGTGCTGGGCCATGGCCTGGCCGCCAGCCTGGCGCTGATCCTGCTGCCCGGGGCGCTGCACAAGCTGCGCGATCCGGCCCTGTTCCAGGCCGCCATGGAGCAGTACGGCCTGCTGCCTGCGCGCTGGGTGCCGGCTGCGGCCTGGACCCTGAGCCTGCTGGAGCTGGCTGCCGGCCTGTGCCTGCTTCCGTGGCCGACACGTGCAGTGGGGGCGCTGCTGGCCCTGCTGGTGCTGAGCGTGGCCAGCACCGCCGTCGCAATGGCCTGGCAGCAGGGGCGGCGCCGGATCGACTGCGGCTGTGGCGCCGGTGTCGGCCTGCGGCTGTCACCCGGACTGCTGTGGCGCAATGCGGTGCTGCTGGCCTGCGCCCTGCTGACCCTGCTGCCGCTGTCTGCACGCCCGGTGGGCTGGCCGGACGGCCTGGCCACCTGCGCCGTCACCTTGTTTTCCATGGGCCTGTATGCCGTGGTCAACCAATTGCTGGCCAACCAGCCCCGTCTGCAAGAACTGAGGAACGCCCCATGACCGAAACCCTGATCATCTCCAACATCCTGGCCTGGTGTGCCGTCATCGCCCTGGTGGTGGCGGTGCTGGCCCTGTCGCGCCAGGTCGGCATCCTCTACGAACGCATCGCGCCCATGGGGGCGCTGATGATGGACGCCGGCCCCGCCGTGGGCTCGGCCGCACCGCGCCTCGATGTGCGGTCCCTCAACGGCGAACTGCTGCACATCGGTGCGCCGGCGGCACGCAGCACCCTGCTGTTCTTCCTGTCGCCGACCTGCCCGGTCTGCAAGAAGCTGCTGCCCATCCTCGACGCCATCCGCCGCGACGAAGCCCCATGGCTGCAGGTGGTGCTGGCCTCGGACGGAGAACAGCCCGAGCACGAGGTCTTCCGCCAGAAGGCCGGGCTGGGCCACTACCCCTACCTGCTGTCGCAGGAGCTGGGCATGAGTTTCCGCATCGCCAAGCTGCCCTATGCGGTGCTCATCGATGGCCAGGGCGTGCTGCGTGCCAAGGGCCTGGTCAACAGCCGCGAGCAGATCGACAGCCTGTTCACCGCCAGCGATCTGCGCGTGGCCTCGGTGCAGGACTACATCGACCAGACCCAGCTGAACAAGGAGCCCGCATGAAGCTGCTGCAATGGCTTGACGCCTTCACCGAGCGCCGCAGCCGCGGCCTGGCCAGCCAGACCTCGCGGCGCAGCGCCCTGGTCGGCGTGGGGCGCCTCATGGTGGCCACCGCCTTCACCTTGCCGGTGCTGCCCTTCGACCGCAGTTCGCAGGCCCTGGCTGCCGGCCATGGCAGCGGCGGACACAAGAGCGAGCCGACCGAGACCGACTGCGACTACTGGCGCTACTGCGCCGTCGACGGCTTTCTGTGCTCCTGCTGCGGCGGCAGCGCCACCAGTTGCCCGCCGGGCACCACCCCGTCCAAGGTGGCCTGGGTGGGCACCTGCCACAACCCGGCCGACGGCAAGGACTACCTCATCAGCTACAACGATTGTTGCGGGCGCGGCAGTTGCGGGCGCTGCCTGTGCAACACCAATGTCGGCGACCGCCCGGGCTACCGCATGGGCAAGCACAACGACATCAACTGGTGCATGGCCAACGACAGTTCCTCGTTTCACTGCACCACCTCCGTCATCGTTGGCGTGGCCGAGAAGGACGACTGAGCATGCGGCCATCCTTGTTCAAGCTGTGCGGCCTGGCTGCCGGTCTGGCCGCCGGCCTGGTGATAGCGCTGCCTTGCGCGGCCGGCACCGACGGCGCGGCCGTCTACCAGCAGATCTGCGTGGCCTGCCACCAGGCCGGCGCGGTGGGGGCCCCGGGACTGGCCCCGTCCCTGGTGGGCGAGCTGTCGCGGCGTGCCGATCGACCTGCGGTGCGGGCCTACATGGCCCAGGTGGTGGTGCAGGGGCTGCAGGGGCCCATCGTCTCCGAAGGGCAGAGCTACAACAGCGTGATGCCCTCTCAGGCGCAGTTGTCTGACGACGAGCTGGCGGCCGTGCTGACCCATGTGGTCGTGGGGCTGGGGGGGCAGGCCCAGGCCGCGCCCTTCAAGCCCGAGGACATCTCGGCCGCCCGGGCCACACGTCAGAGCCCCAAGGCCTTGCGGGCGCAGCGCGAAGCGGCGCTGGGAGGTTGAGCGCCGATGGCCGTCCCGCATCGATGGAAATGGCTGACCGTCTGGCTGCTGGGAGCGGTGCTCAGCCAGTCTGCCCAGGCGGTCCAGGGCCCGCAGCGCAACTACATGCTGCAGTGCATGGGCTGTCATCTGGAGGACGGCTCTGGCAAACCCGAGCGAGGCATCCCGAACATGGCGGGGGTGCTGGGGCATTTCCTGCGCCTGCCTGAAGGCCGGGCCCTCATCGTGCAGGTGCCAGGGGTCATGAACACCCCGCTGGACGACCGTCAGGTCGCCGACCTCATGAACTGGCTGCTGGCCGGCATGGCAGGCACCAGCCGCCCCGCCGACGCGCCGCCCTATACCGCCGACGAGGTCAAGGCCCTGAGGGCGAATCGCCCGGCCGATGTGCCCAAGGCCAGGGCCGAGGTGGTGCGGCGGCTGCGGGCGATGGGGTATGCGATCGAGTGAGCCCCCATCCTGGGACGGCACGTTTCAGGCGTTTCCTAGCGTATTTTTTGCCTTGTGCTCCAGAAATCTGTCTAACGCTTCTCTAACGGTGCATTTCTAGACTTGCTGCCGCAAGCGGGCTTTGCTCGGGCTTCCGGCCCAGGGTGGGTCCGCTCGGTACGGGGCAATGGGGAGGTCGATCGCTCCGGTGCCACCCATGTGTTCGACGGAGATTCGGAGATTGATTTGACAAAGACAGCATGCTTGAGACGGTGGGGCGGCTTGGCGCTCATGGCCGCCAGTGGTTCGGCGATGGCGGACATGAGCAACCCCTTGACCTTCACCTGGACAACGATCGCTGGCACCACGACTCAGGCTGTGCCGCTGAGCCCCTGGTCCATGGCCGCCCTGGCGGTGGGTGTGGGACTGGCCGCGTTGGCCAGCCTGCGTTTCCGTGGAATGGGCCGCTGGTTGGTGGGGGCCATGGGAATGGCCGTGGCGTCGTCAGCCCTGATGGCAGACCGGGATGCGCTCGCCACCCCGCCCCACACCTTCGTCACCAGCCCCTATACCTATCTGATCGACAAGTGCAATGACGTCAGCCCCCTGACGTTCACTTCCGGCGTCGCTTCGACGGTGATCCTCAATCTGTCGCACGATGCCAGTGACGGCATCACGCTGGGGGGATCCTGCCTGGGGAATCCTTCCATTTCACCGAATGGGACCTGCACGATCACGTTCAGTACCAGCCCCATGCAGCCTCCCCAGTGCTGAGTGCCAACTCAGAACGGCAGCCCCACATAGTTCTCCGCCAGCGAGCCCAGCGCCTTCTCTGACGAGAACAGGTACTCCAGCTCGGTCTGCTGCAGCTTCTGGTCATAGGGCAGGCTGTCGGGGAAGCTGTGCAGCAGGCTGGTCATCCACCACGAGAAGCGTTGCGCCTTCCAGACCCGGGCCAGGGCCTTGGCCGAGTAGTTGTCGAGGCCGCTGCTGTCGCCACGCAGGTAGTGGTCCATCATGGCGTGGTAGAGGTAGTAGATGTCCGAGGCGGCGCTGTTGAGCCCGCGCGCGCCGGTGGGGGGCACGATGTGGGCGGCGTCACCGGCCAGGAACAGGTTGCCGTAGCGCATCGGCTCGGCCACGAAAGAGCGCAGCGGTGCAATCGACTTCTCGATCGAGGGGCCGGTCTCCAGGCGTTGGGCGACCTCGGCCGGCAGGCGGCGCTTGAGTTCGGCCCAGAAGGCCTCGTCGGACCAGTCCTCCACCGAGTCGCTCAGCGGCACCTGGATGTAGTAGCGGCTCAGCACCTGCGAGCGCAGCGAGCACAGGGCGAAGCCGCGTTCGTTCTTGGCGTAGATGAGTTCGGGCGACACCGGGCGGGTGCGCGAGAGCACGCCGAGCCAGCCGAAGGGGTAGACCTTCTCGTATTCCTTGAGCACGGTCTTGGGGATGGATTTGCGGCTGACGCCGTGGAAGCCGTCGGCACCGATGATGAAGTCGCAGTCGATGCGCACGATCTCGTCGCCCTGGCGGTAGGTCACGTAGGGGGCGGCGCTGGTCAGCTCGTGCGGCTGTACATCCTCGGCGTTGTGGATCACCACGCCCTTCATGCGGTCGCGGGCTTCGTAGAGGTCGCGGGTCAGCTCGGTCTGGCCATACACGACCACCGAACTGCCGCCGCTGTATTTGTGCAGGTCGACGCGGTCCTGGCGGCCGTCGTGGGCGATGTAGAAGCCGTGGTGGATCTCGCCTTCGCGGTCCATGCGCTCGCCGCATTGGGCCTCACGCATCAACTTGGCAAAACCATGCTCGAGCACGCCGGCCCGGATGCGGCCCAGCACATACTCGCGGCTCTGGCGTTCGAGCACGATCGTGTCGATGCCCTTGAGGTGCAAGAGCTGGGACAGCATGAGGCCCGAAGGGCCTCCGCCGATGATGCAGACTTGGGTTTTCATGGGGTGTCTCCTGTTCTGAAAAGGCGGTGGAGCGCTGAGAATAGGTCAGGCCCAGGACGGCATCAATGTCTCGATTTTGAGAAAACTTGCACAATTCGAACATGTCTTCTTCTCCGCAGATCCTGCAAGCCCAGGGCTTGTTCGGCGAGTCCCGGCAGCTGCCCGACGTGGTGCATTGCGAGACCATCGCGGCGCGCTCATCGTTGCACGACTGGGAGCTGGCGCCGCATCGGCATGGGCGCCTGCACCAGGTGCTGTTGCTGCAGTCCGGCGCGGGGCTGGCGCATCTCGAGGGGCAGTCGCAGCCGCTTGGCGATCTGTCGGTGATCAATGTGGCGCCGGGCGACGTGCACGCCTTCCGCTTCGAGCCCGGCACCCAGGGCTTTGTGGTGACCCTGGCCGACGAGATGATGGAGCTGCTGCTGGCCGGCGCCGGCGAGTTGCGGCTGCTGCTGGGGCAGTCCTTCGTCGGCCGCGATGACGGGGCCGTCGCCGCGCTGATGCCCCAGGTCTGGGCCGAATTCAATGGCCTGGGGGCTGCCCGGGCCCTGGTGTTGCGCGGCCTCTGCGCCACCCTGCTGGGCCTGGTGGCGCGGGCGGCCTCACGCCTGGGGCTGGCGCGCGCCGAGGCGGTCAAGCCGGCCCTGCTGAGCCAGTTCGAAGCCCTGCTCGAACAGCATTTCCGTGCCCACTGGGGCGTGGCCGACTACGCCCGAGCGCTGTCGGTCTCACCGACCCACCTGAGCCGCATCGTGCGCAGCGCCACGGGCGAGCCGGCCTCGGCCCTGATCGAGGCACGGCTGATGCGCGAGGCCCGGCGCAGCCTGGCCTACACCCATCTGCGTGTGGCCACCATCGCCTACGGCCTGGGCTTTGCCGACCCGGCGCATTTCAGCCGGGTCTTCACGCGCGCCCTCGGGGTGTCGCCGAGAGGCTTCCGCCAGCGGCTGGCGGATCGGACTTGAGTGCCATGGCCGGGAGGCCTTCACCTTCGTCCAGAATCTGCAGCCAGGGCCAACGTATCTGGTAACTCTGCGCCTTGCGTCGGAACAGCTCAGGGTTGGGCAGCAGCGGGTTCATGCGCAGGCGCCCGGCGTGGAGCTCCGCCAGGCCGTCGGGGGCGTACAGCGTACCGCTGTGGATCTCGATGCCGACGCAGGTACAACGGATCAGGTAGCGATCGATGCCATCCCGTGCGTTGCGCAGGCGGGGGTAGGGCTGGTGAAAGCGCTGCGGATACCAGAGGTGCACCCGCGCCTGGTTGCGCAGCTCGACAGTGACGCCCAGGTCGGCCACCAGCGCCTGGGCCTGCTGGATCACCGAGTCCTCGGCCTCCCACGAGAGGTCCTGATCATCAAAGTAGAACACGTCGTAGTCTTTGATTCCCCAGTCGGCAGGTCGACCCGACAGTCGATTCCAGTGGGCCTGGAACAGGCAACCTGCGCACAGATGGCCATCGGGCAAGGCCAGCCGTGAAAGTCGTTGCATGAGCAAGCCATTGATGGGGTTGCTGAATACGCTGCTCAGAAAGTCTTCGGTCTGTAGCCCTGAGTCGGGTGCATCGGCCGGCTCAGTCATACCGCACCGTGAAGATCAGGTCGATCGCGCTTTTCTCGCCGGTCTGGGCGCGCAGGGTGAAGCGGCGGGTGAGGTCGTAGAACACGTAGAAGGTGCCCAGGGTGCCGGTGAGGCTGCGCTCATAGGACACGTAGAAGTCCTTGGACAGCCGCTTGCCCAGTTTCAGGGCGGCGCTGCTCACGCCGGTGTCGGTGCTGCTGACGCCGCTGAACGAGATTTCGTCCAGGCCCAGGGCATGGGCGAGGCCGTCGGACAGGCCGCGCCCGCCCTTGCCGAGCAGGGCCAGGGCCGCCTGCTGCAGCAGGGCCGATTCGGCCGCACCGTTGGCGGCGGCGCGTCCCAGCACCAGCCAGGCGAGCTTGTCGGCATCGGCCATCTCGGGTTCGGAGTAGAGCCGGATGCGCGGCGACAGCACCGTGCCGCTGATCTGGACCCCGACGCGGGTGGACAGGTTGGGGCGGATCGCCAGGATGTCGAGCGAGGGGTTGTCATAGGCGCCATCGAAGCGCAGCACCCCCTGTTCGATCGTCAATTGCTGGCCGTAGGCGGCGTAGTGGCCGTGGTCGGTGTGCAGCTCGCCATGCACCACGGGCAGGCCGTCGGCGGGGGTGATGCGCAGTTGCAGGCTGCCGGCAAGGCGGGTCTCGAGTCCCCGGCCCCGGACCTGGAAATCCTTTCCGAGGTCCAGGCTGACCTGCACGTCGGGGCCGGGGGTCTTGCGGGCGTCCGGGGTGTTCGCTGCTGCTGCGGTGGGGGCGGCCTGCGGCCGGATCACCTGCACGTCGGCTCCGAGGCTGGGGGCGGTCTCGTCGGGCAGGATGAACAGGGCCTGGTCGGCCCTGAGCTGGCCGCGCACCTGGACGCGGCCGGCGTCCAGGCGGGTGTCGATGTCGCCTGAGACCGCCAGGCGGCGGTCGGCACGGGCCGAGACGCGCAGGTGGTCGGCATGGGCGTGCAGGTCGATCTGCAGGTCTTCGCCGTTCCAGTGCGCCTGCCCGGTGGCGCGCAGGCTGCCCCCGTCGCCGCCGGCCCCGGGGGCGCCGCGCAGACTGAATTCGTCGACCGTCATCTGCGGGCCGTTGAGGCGGGCGGCGAGCCGGCCTTCGCGCAGTTCGATGCCTTCGACCACCGAGCGCAGGGCCAGATCGCTGGCCTGCACGCTGCCCTGCCATTGGGGGGCGCCCCGCGTGCCCGAGAGCCGGGCCGAGGCCTGCAGTGTGCCGCGCATGCGCCAGCCGGGCGGTGCCAGCACGGACCAGACCCCCAGCCGCGGCAGGCGGGCCTCGATCTGGCCGTCCAGGGGCGCCTCCTGCGGCCAGTCCCAGCCGCCGTCGCGGTGTTCGAGCTGGGTGCCGAGGCTGGCCTGCAGGCGGCCCGCACGCTCGCTGTCCCACAGCAGCTCGGCGCTGAGCCGGCGGTCGTCGAGCTTCAGGTTCAGCTCGGCCTGGCGGGCGCCTGCGCTGCGCTGCGCTTCACTGGCCTGGACGCCCGAGGGCAGGTCGTCCGGCTGCAGGCGCAGATCGCCGCCCTGGCGTTTCAGGCTGGCCTGGGCCTGCAGCGTGCTGTCGGCCTGGGCGCTCCAATGGGCGTCGAAGCGCATGTCGCCGGCCACGCCGAGTCTGGCGGTGTCCGGCCGTTGGGCGGCCAGCGCCTGGAACCAGGCCAGGGACAGGTCGCGCAGATCGCCGCTGGTCTGCCAGCGGGCATGGCCCTTCTGTGTGGACCATTGGCTGGCCTGCCATTGCAGCCGGGCCGGGCCGCCCGGGCTGCCCAATTGGGCCTCGCCGGCCTCGAGCCGCAGCTCGGTGAGGTCGGTCCGGGCCTCGCGGTGCAATTGCAGGCCCACGGCCTGGCTGAGGTCCAGACGCCAGTCGCCGCCGGGCAGCGTCTGGCTGGCCTGCAGCGAGAGTTCGTCCAGCCGGGCCTGCCAACGACTGCCTGATGCGTCCAGCAGGCCGGCACCGCCGCTGGCGCGGAGGCGGGCCGACAGGGTCTGGGCACCCTGTTGCACCTGGCCGCGCAGGCTCAGCTGCAAGGGCGCGGCGGCGGCTGGACCGGAAGGCTGTGCCGGGACCGGGCCGGGCAGCGTGGCCTGCAGCCGGGCTTCGAGGTCCTTCACGGCCAGGGCCGGCCAGTTCAGGGCAGGGATGTCGAGCCGGGCGTCCAGTTGCAGCGGTGGCGGCAGGCGTGTGCCCGCTGGATGGCCGTTCCAGGCTGCCATCATGCGGCCCCAGCCGCCCTGCCAATGGCCCTCGAAGCGGCCGCTGCCACGCTCCGGCCAGCCGATGGGAGGCGGCGGCAGTCCGGGCAGTTGCTTCAGCCAGCGGCCCAGGCGGCCGGCATCGTCCCAGCGGGCCTGCCAGCGGCCCTGGCCTCGATCGGCGGCCAGATCGCCCTCCAATTCGGCCTGCAGGCCGGGCGCGCTCAGCCGCAGGGTGCCCTGTCCACTGCCCTGTGAGGGCGCGAGCCTGAGCTGGCCTTCGATGCGGGCATCCCAGAGCGTCAGCTCCAGGCGGTCCAGGCGCAACTGGTCGGCTTGCCAATGGCCGTTGAGGCGGGCCCGTCCGCTGGCCAGGGTGGTCGGGGCCCGGGGGCGTGCCGGTTCGGCCGCGGCCAGGGGGCGGCTGTCGAGGTCGGCATCGAAGTCCAGACCGGCCTCCCGGCCTGGGCGGGCCTGCAGTTCGCCCCGCAGCGCCGCCGGCGGCAGGCGGCTGAACAGGTCGGCCGGGTTGACGTCCTGCAGCCTGGCATGGGCCTGCCAGGCGGGGCTGAGGTCGCCCTGCCAGCGTCCGCTGAGGTCGAGCCGGCCCTGTCCCACCCGGGCCTGCACCGCGTCGGCGATCCAGGCGGCGCCCTGCTGGTGCATGCGGGCACTGAGCTGGCTCAGCGGCAGGCGCTGCTGGTCCCAGGGGCCGGCCAGGGGGTTGTCGAAGTCGGCCTGGGCGGTCCAGCCGGCCTGGCCTCCGGTGGCGGGGCGGATGTCGAGGCGGCCGCTGAGGGCGGTCTGGGGGGCGCCGGGCCACAGCAGGCGCAGGTCGATCCGGCTCAGCCGGACCAGGGCCTCGGGCAGGGGCTGGTCGGCCCAGGGCTGCAGGCGGGCTTCGGCGTGGGCCTGCATCGAGGCGGCAGGGCTTCCGGGCGGTGGCTGCAGCGTCAGGTCCAGGTGCAGTTCGGCCGAGCGGCCGGACAGCGGACCCTCGAGCCGGGCCTGGGCCTCCAGGGCGGCCGGGGCAGGGGCTTTCAGCCCGGTCTGCAGTTGGCCGCCGAGCCGTGCCTGCAGGGCCATCGGGGCGGCGGCCTGCAGCTGGATCTGCCCCTGGTAGTGGCCGGCGGCCAGGGCCAGGTGATGCAGCGTCAGCTGGTGCTGTCGGCCGTCGAAGCGGTAGTCGGCCTGGAGGTCTTCGGCCTGCAGCCCGCCCTGGTCGGGCAGGCGCAGCTGCTTCAAGGCGAGCCGGGCCTCCACCGTCACCGGCAGGGCGAGGGAGTCGGGCGGGGCGCTCGGATCGGCCTGCCCGTGGTGGCGGACCTCGAGTTGTTCGGCCTCGATCCGGTCGATGTGCAGATGGCGATGCCGCAGCAGTGCCTCGGCCTGCCAGTGCAGGTCTAGGCCGCTCAGCGTGAGCTGGGTGCCGGGCTGGGTCCATTGCAGGCGGCCGATCCGGCCGCCGCGGCGCAGGCTGCCGCTGACCTCCTGGGTCTGCAGGGTGTAGCCGGAGGGCAGCCAGCGCGGGGCCTGGTCGAGCACGGTCTGCAATGAACCTTCGCGACCGGCCCAGACCCAGAGGGCGCAGGCCAGCAGCAGCGGCAGTGCCAGCAGGGCGGCCAGGATCGTCAGCGGCCAGCGCCAGCGGCGCCGGCCGGAGGGCGGTGCGGCCTGGGAGGAGGGCGGGTGGGTCGTCTCGGTCATGGCCGGTTTCGATCAGAAACTGAAGCCCACGTTCAGGTGCAGGCGCAGTCGGCGGGTGGCGACGCCCCAGGCGAGGTCCATCTCGAGCGGGCCGACCGGGCTGCGCCAGCGGGCGCCGACCCCGACGCCGACCTTGGCGCGCAGGGCGCCGATCTGGTCGGCCACCGCGCCGCTGTCCATGAAGACCGTGCCTTCCCAGTCGGTGGTGTGGCCGTTGCGCACGATGGGCTTCTGCCACTCGAGGCTGGTGACGGCCAGGTAGCGGCCGGCGGCCAGGCTGCCGTCGGCCTGCACCACGCCGATGTCGCGGTAGCCGTAGCCGCGCACCGTGGTGTCGCCGCCGGTCAGGAACAGCTGGGTGCTGGGCAGCACGGCGTCGCTGCGGGCCATCACCGCGCCGGCCTCGGCGCGCCAGCCGATGCGCGGTGTCGCGGCCCCGGTCTGGCCTGCGCCGCCGAGGGGCACGAAGCCCTGGGCGCGGGCCCGGGTCCGGAGGTAGGGGTCGCGCTGGCTGCCCAGGGTGAGGCCGGCGCCCAGTTCGACGGCCAGCCCGTAGCCCCGGGTGGGGAAGGGGATGTTGTCGAAGTTGCGCTGGGTCCAGGCATAGTTGGCCGAGAGGGAGGAGGCGTTCTCGGGCGGGCTGCTCTGCGTGATCGCGTGGTCGTATTGCAGGTAGGCGTTGCGGTCGTACTGTTCGTCGGTCTTGGTGCGGCCGGCCCGCAGGGTGACGCTGTTGACGGGGGCGGTGCCGCCCAACTGGCGCTGGGCCTGGCCCGAGGTGACCCAGCGCCAGTTGCCGTCATCGGGCTGGGAGCTGAGTTCGGTGCCCAGGGTCTTGGTCTCGCGGTCCAGGGAGAGCTTGGAGGTCTCCCGCCAGTCCAGGCCGGGCAGTTGCAGATCGGTGTATTCGGAGCTCAGCCGGGCCCCGCTGTCGGTGCTGGCCCCGAGGCCCAGCACGAGCTTCTTGCGTTTGGCCTCGCGCACCTGGACACGGATGACGGCGGCCTGCGGATCGCCCTGGGTGTCGATCGACATGAACACCGAATCGAAGTAGCCGCTGTCGGCCACCCGCTGCTGGGCCTCGAGCAGCCGGGCCTGGGTGTAGAGGCTGCCCGGTGGGATCTGGGCCAGCCGCCGCACCAGTTCGGGCGGGTAGTGCTGCAGGCCCTCGACCTGGATCGGGCCGAAGCGGTAGTCGGGGCCGGAGTCGAGTTCCAGCGTGAGTTCGGCCTCGTGGGTCTCCGGCCGGATGGCCGCCTGGCTGGCGGTGATGTGTCCGGTGGGGTAGCGGGTGGCGGTGAGTCGGCGCAGGGCCTCGGTCTTGGCGCTGTCCCAGGCGGCCTGGGTGAAGATCTGACCGGGGCGCAGTGCCCAGGCGGCGTCGATGGCTTTCTGTTCGGCCTGCACCTGGGCGGCCTGGTCGCGGGCCGGCTGGGTGATGGCGCCGCTGTAGCGGATCGCAAAGCGGCTGATGCGCACCGGCTCGCCGGCGTCGACCTGGACCTCGACCGCCCAGGGGGCCGGGCCCTCCGGGGTGTCGCGGGCGCTGACCTGCACCTGGGCCGAAAAATACCCTTCGGTGGCCAGCAGTTCCTGGGCGTTGGTCTGGGCCGCCTGCATCAGGCGCTCGAGTTCGTCGCGGTCCAGGTCCTGCAGGCTGCGGTATTGCAGGATGTCAAGGTGTTGCAACAGGTGCTGGCGCAGGGCCTCGGGCGCCGACACCTCGAGCGTGAAGGCGGCCAGGCTCTCCTTGCGGCCGGAGGCGCCTGATGCGCTGGACGTCTCGCCGTCGGTGGCTTCCTCGCCGGAGGCCGCCAGGACGGGGCCGGCCAGGAGCAGCAACATCAGCAATCCCAATGAAAAAGCCGGCAAGAATGCCGGCCCGCCCTGTCTGAACCTGAACATCAGGCTATTTTGACAGCATGCGCATCGCGTCTTCGAGTCCCTTGAGGGTCAGCGGGTACATGCGCTGGTTCATCAGCTGCTGGATGACGGCGATGCTCTGGCGGTATTGCCAGACGCCCTGGGGTTCGGGGTTGATCCAGGCGAACTTCGGGAAGGCGTGGGTGAGGCGCTGCAGCCATTCGGCGCCGGCCTCTTCGTTGTTGTATTCGACGCTGCCGCCGGGCTGCAGGATCTCGTAGGGACTCATCGTGGCGTCGCCGATGAAGATCAGCTTGTAGTCCTTGTTGTACTTGCGCAGGATGTCCCAGGTGGCGAACTTCTCGGAGAAGCGGCGTCGGTTGTTCTTCCACATGAAGTCATAGACGCAGTTGTGGAAGTAGTAGAACTCGAGGTGCTTGAACTCGGCCTTGGCCGCCGAGAACATCTCCTCGACGCGGGCGATGTGCTCGTCCATGGTGCCGCCCACGTCCATCAGCAGCAGCACCTTCACGTTGTTGTGGCGCTCGGGCACCATCTTGATGTCGAGCCAGCCCGCGTTGGCGGCGGTCGACCGGATGGTGTCGGGCAGGTCGAGCTCCTCGGCCGAGCCCTCGCGTGCAAACTTGCGCAGGCGGCGCAGGGCGACCTTGATGTTGCGGGTGCCCAGTTCCTGGGTGTCGTCGTAGTCCTTGTAGGCGCGCTGGTCCCAGACCTTGACCGCGCTCTTGTTGCGGCCCTTTTCCTGGCCGATGCGGATGCCTTGCGGGTTGTAGCCGTTGGCGCCGAAAGGGCTGGTGCCGCCGGTGCCTATCCATTTGCTGCCGCCCTCGTGGCGTTCCTTCTGCTCCTCGAAGCGCTTCTTCAGCGTCTCCATGAGCTCGTCCCAGCCCATCTTCTCGATCTTGGCCTTGTCCTCGGGGCTGAGTTCGAGTTCCAGGTTCTTGCGCAGCCATTCGAGCGGAATGTCCTTGGTGAAGTCGGCCAGCATCTCCACCCCCTTGAAGTAGGCGGCGAAGGCACGGTCGAACTTGTCGAAGTGCTTCTCGTCCTTGACCAGGGCGGTGCGCGAGAGGTAGTAGAAGTCGTCGATCTTCCAGGCATCGTCGGAGTTGGGGCCCACCACATTGGCCTGCAGGGCTTCCAGCAGGGTGAGGTATTCCTTCACCGAGACCGGCAGCTTGGCACTGCGCAGGGTGTAGAAGAAATCAATCAGCATGGTGCCTCCTGGTGTGGGGCCCGGACGGGCAGGGGGGCAGGCATCGGGGTGCGCGCATCGGCAGCCGAGGCGTCACTTGCCCGCCTGGGCGCTGGCGGCGGTCTGTAGCTGGGCCGTCTGCCGGCGGTTCAGCAGGTACAGCAGCTGGGCCCGGGCCTCGGGCCATTCGGCGGCGGTCATGCTGTACATGACGGTGTCGCGCACGGTGCCGTCGCGGCGCAGCGCATGGTGGCGCAACACCCCGTCCTTGCGGGCGCCCAGGCGTTCGATGGCGCGCTGGGAGGCGTGGTTGTAGTTGTCGGTGCGCCAGCCGACCACGGCGCAGCCCAGGGTGTCGAAGGCATGGCCCATCATCAAGAGCTTGCAGGTGGTGTTGACATGGCTGCGCTGCACGCTCTGGGCGTACCAGGTGTAGCCGATCTCGACCCGGTGGACGGCGGGCAGGATGTCGTGGTAGCTGGTGCTGCCGAGCACCCGGCCGCTGGCTTCCTCGACCACGGCGAAGGCGAAGCGGTTGCCGTCGGCGCGCATCTTCAGCGCGGTCTCGATGTAGGACCGCGTGTCCTGCGGTTCGGGCACCGAGGTGACGCGGATGTTCCAGAGTTCGCCATCGGCGGCCGCGGCGCGCAGCCCGGCTTCGTGCTCGAGTGCCAGGGGTTCGAGGCGCACGCCGTTGCGGTTCAGGGTGACGGGTTCGACAAAGGCCATCGGGGCAGCTCCCTCGGTATCAGCGGTTGCGCTGGTTCATGAAGACCAGCTTTTCAAACAGGGTGACATCTTGCTCGTTCTTGAGCAGGGCCCCGACCAGGGGCGGCACGCTGACCTTGTTGTCGGCGCTCTGCAGGGCTTCGAGCGGGATGTCCTCGGCCACCAGCAGCTTGAGCCAGTCGAGCAGCTCGGAGGTGCTGGGCTTCTTCTTGAGGCCGGGCAGGTTGCGCACGTCGTAGAAGGTCTTCATCGCCGCCGTGAGCAGCTCGGACTTCAGCGTCGGGAAATGCACGTCGACGATCTTCTTCATCGTGTCGGCATCGGGGAACTTGATGTAGTGGAAGAAGCAGCGGCGCAGGAAGGCGTCGGGCAGTTCCTTCTCGTTGTTCGAGGTGATGAAGACCAGGGGCCGGTTGCGGGCCTTGATGAGTTCGCGCGTCTCGTAGCAGTAGAACTCCATGCGGTCGAGTTCGCGCAGCAGGTCGTTGGGGAATTCGATGTCGGCCTTGTCGATCTCGTCGATCAGCAGGGCCACCGGCTGCTCGGAGGTGAAGGCCTGCCACAGCACGCCCTTGACGATGTAGTTGTGGATGTTCTTGACGCGCTCGCCGCCATCGACATCGGCCATCTGAGAGTCGCGCAGCCGGCTCACCGCATCGTATTCATAGAGGCCCTGCTGCGCCTTGGTGGTCGATTTGATGTGCCATTGCAACAGCGGCATGCCCAGGGTCTGGGCCACTTCCTCGGCCAGCATGGTCTTGCCGGTGCCGGGTTCGCCCTTGACCAGCAAAGGGCGTTTCAGGGTGATGGATGCATTGACGGCCAGCATCAGGTCCTGTGTGGCGACGTAGTTTTCGGAGCCTTGGAATTTCATTTTGAATCGATTGCTTATCAGAGGTGTGGCAGGTGCGGGGCGTCTATATAATCGTTCATTGATTTTTCTCAATCCCCTCGAAGTCGATCATCGCAATTGATTGTGCGCGCAAAATGAACAAGTTGTTGACCACGGTATTTGCTCTTGCTGTCGCTTCCGTGACGGCCTTTTCCACGACCGTCCGAGCCGAGGAGGTCAAAGGTGACGCCCAGGCCGGTGAGAAGAAGATTGCCATGTGCATCGGTTGCCACGGCATCCAAGGCTACCAGGCCAGCTTCCCCGAGGTCTACAAGGTGCCGCGCATCGCCGGACAGGGTGAGAAGTACATCGTCTCGGCCCTGACCGCCTACCGCAAGGGCGACCGCAAGCACCCGACGATGCGTGGCATCGCCGATTCGCTGAGCGACCAGGACATCGCCGATGTGGCGGCCTACTACAGCCAGCTCGGCAAGGTGGAGGGCGCCTCGCTGCCCGAGCAACTGTCGCGCGAGCCCAATGCCCAGGTGGCCCCCCTGCTGGCCAAGGGGGCTTGCGTGTCCTGCCACGGCGCCAATTTCGCCAAGCCGATCG
>JAFAMV010000181.1 GCA_019233055.1 Curvibacter sp. | reverse complement strand
GCTCTTGAGCACCACCGCCGTGCCGCCCACGCGGTAGAAGGGCGTGGGCGCATAGCCCAGGGTTTCGGCGCGGTCGGGGTTGAGTTCCATCGAGGCGATCAGCAGATCGACCTTGCCGGAGATCAGGAACTGCACCCGGGTGGCCGTCTGCACCGGCACCAGTTCGGCGTCGACACCGAGTGCCTTGGCCAGGGCCCGGGCCAGTTCGGGGTTCCAGCCGACCAGTTGCTGGTTGGACGGGTCGATGGAGCCGAAGGGGCCGCCGTCGACCAGCACCCCGATGCTGACCTTGCCGCGTTGGTGGATCTTGTCGAGGGTGGCATCGGCATGGGCCGGTGCGCCGGCCAGCAGGGCCGCGCCCAGCAGGGTCAGTGACAGCGCCTGGCGGCTCAGGGGCCGTGGGGGGGTGGGATTCATGGGGTTCGGGCTCGGGACAGGGAAGGCGCCGATGTTCGGCGCGTCATCGGGTGCGGGCAAGGAACTGTTCCAGATATCCATATGCGCCCGCCGTCGGCCGGCGCCGTGCTTCAGCGCAGGCTGAAGGCGGCCAGCTCGTCCGGCTGGCACTGGGCCAGCAGGCCGGTCTCCCAGGCCAGGTAGCGGCGCGCGGCCTCGAGGTTGCCGTCATGGCGGTCGTGAACGAAGAAGAGGTGATCGATCGCCTCTTCGTCTGCGGGCTGATCGGGGCTGCTGTCCAGCGGCAGGCCGGCTGCCAGCCAGTCGGCCTGCAAGGCCCAGTGCACCTGCGGGTGACCGAGGGCCTGCAGCTCGGCCGCGAGGAGCCGCGCGCTGTCGGGGTCGGCCGCCAGGACCAGCAGGGCGCCGGCGCGGTCCAGGTCGGCGCTCTGGCGGGGCAGCCGGGCCCGGTTGATCCAGCGGGCACCCGCGGCATGCTGGCGTCGGTGGTCCAGCGCCGGCTGGCCATCCAGCACCACGGGGCGCTGGTCCTGCAGCCAGGCGGCCAGGCGGCTGCCGTCCAGGCGCCGCCCTTCGGGGGCGCTCCAGGCCGGCGGCGACGGCAGACGCAAGGCGGCGTGGATGCCGCCCTCCACCGTGGCGGTCTGGTGGCCGAGCCGGGCCAGCCAGGCCGCGATCACCGGGGCCCGCACCGCTTCATGGTCGAGCAGCAGCACGCGGGCGCCGCGCACCGCGATGCTCTGGTCGGTGGCCTGCAGCAACTGGCCGCCGGGCGCATGGTGGGCGCCCGGCAGGGTGGCGGCGGCGAATTCGTCGGCGCTGCGCACGTCCAGCACGTAGGTGGTCCGCTCGGCGTCATCGATCCAGGCCTGGGCCTGGGCGGCGCTGAGCCTCGGGACCCCGGCCGATTCGGCCTCCCGCTGCGCGGCCGCGCGGGCCTCGGCGTCGGCGTGCAGGGTGGTCGGTGGCTGCCGGGTGCTGCCGTGTTCGAGCGCCAGGCCCGCCAGGGCCCAGCCCTGGGTGCCGTTTTCCAGCGCCAGCACCGGGTTGGGCAGGCCGAGCTGGCGCAGGATCTGCGCGCCGATGATGCTGCGGGTGCGGCCGGCGCAATGGACCACCACCGGGGTCGTGGCGTCGGGCACCAGGGCCTGCCAGCGCACCGGCAGTTCGCCGTTGGGCAGCGGGATGGCGCCGGGAATGCACATCTTGCGGTGTTCGGTCAGCGTGCGGCCGTCCAGCAGCACCAGCGCTTCGCCGGCCTGCTGGCGGCGCTGCAGTTCGACGGCACTGATGTGCGGGGTGTGGAAGTGGTGCTCGACCTGTTCGCCGAAGGTCTTGGACGGCAGGTTCACGCCCTGGAACAGGGTGTAGCCCGCCGCTGTCCAGGCCGCTGCGCCGCCTTCGAGCTGCCACAGCTGGCTGAAGCCCAGGGCCTGCAGCCGCGCGGCGGCGCGCGCGGCGACACCGTCGCCGGCATCGATCAGTACGGTGCGCACCGCCCGGCGCGGCAGCAGGCGCAGCGCCTCGGGTTCGAGGCGGCTGTAGGGCAGGGGGATGGCGAAGAAGGGATGGCCTTCGCCGAACTGGCCGGCCTCGCGCACATCGAGCAGGGCCAGTTCCTGCCCGTCCTGCAGCCAGGCGCGCAGTTCGGGGGCGGTGAGGGCGGGGGGGAAGGTGGGGTCGGTCTGGGGCATGGGGCGGTGAGGGGCGTTGCGTCAGGGCACAGTCGGCTGGAGGGCTGTCCAGGCGCGCGGCGCCAGGCGGGCCGCCCAGTGTGCCGGGGGAACGGCACCGGCATGCAGCCATTTCCGATGGATCAAATGCGAAATCCTTTGTTGCCGCGCGGCGGTCTGTGCGTTTTCAATCGCGGCCATGAGCCGACATCCTGTCCCCTCCTCTTTGCGCCCCGTCTGATGCGCATCCCATCCTGTGGTGTCCGACTGCCGGAGGGCCGCTGGCCGCCCGGCCGGCCCCGGACTGCGCCGCTGCTCGACATCCGGCGCCTGCATGTCCGCTATGGCGAGCAGGTGGCGGTGCACGGGCTGGCCCTGCAGCTGTGGCCCGGGGAGACCCTGGCCCTGGTGGGCGAATCCGGCTCGGGCAAGTCGACCACCGCCCTGGCGGTGTTGCGGCTGCTGGCGCCACAGGCGCGGGTCGAGGGACAGCTGCATTTCTGCGGGCGCGACCTGTTGCGCCTGACACCCGCCGAGCTGAGTGCGCTGCGCGGGCGCGAGATCGCCATGGTGTTCCAGGAGCCGATGAACTCGCTCAACCCGCTGCAGACCATCGGCCAGCAGGTCGCCGAGGCGATCGCCCTGCATGAGCGCCTGCCGGCACAGGCCTTGCGCGAACGTGCGCTGGCGCTGCTCGAACAGGTGCAGATCCCGGATGCCGCGCGGCGCTACGACGACCATCCGCACCAGCTCTCGGGGGGGCAGCGCCAGCGCGTGATGATCGCCATGGCGGTGGCCTGCCGACCGAAGCTGCTGATCGCCGATGAGCCCACCACGGCGCTCGATGTCAGCCTGCAGGCCGACATCCTGGACCTGCTGGACAGCCTGCGGCGCGAGCTGGGCATGGCCCTGCTGCTGGTGACCCATGACCTGGGCGTGGTGGCCCGCTGGGCCGAGCGCGTCGCGGTGCTGCAGGGCGGACGCCTGCGCGAGATCGGGCCGGTGGCCCGTCTGTTGCAGCGGCCCAGCCACCCTTACACCCAGGGCCTGTTGGCCGCCTCCCTGCATGCCGGCGCGGTGCCCCATTGCCGCCAATCGCGGCTGGCCGAGATCCGCCAGGATGAGCAGGGCCGGTTCCGCGTCGAATGGCCGGCCGCCAGACCCGCATCCGCCCAGCCGGCCAGCCCGCCGCTGTCACCCGTGGTGCTGGAGGTCCGGCAACTCAGCGTGGTCTATGCCGGGCGGGACCGGGCGGTGACGGCGGTGGATTCGGTGGGTTTTTCGCTGCGGGCCGGCGAGACGCTGGGCCTGCTCGGCGAGTCCGGCAGCGGCAAGTCCTCGCTGTCGCGGGCATTGCTGCGGCTGGAACCCGCCTCGCAGGGCCAGGTGCTGCTGCACGGACAGGACCTGCTGACCCTGTCCCCCGCCGAGCTGCGGGCGACGCGGCGGCGGGTGCAGATGGTCTTCCAGGACCCTCATGGCTCCCTGAATCCACACCACCGGGTGGAAGACATCCTGGGCCATGCGCTGCGGCTGGGCGGTGGCATCGATGCCGCCGAGCGCTCGCGCCGCATCGACCGCATCCTCTCGGACGTCGGCCTGCCGCTGGCGGCGAGGCGTCGCCATGCACATGAGTTTTCCGGCGGCCAGCGCCAGCGCATCGGCATCGCCCGCGCCCTGGTGTTGCGCCCGGAACTGGTGATCTGCGATGAGCCGGTGTCGGCCCTGGATGTGTCGGTGCAGGCGCAGATCCTGAACCTGCTGGTCGACCTGAAGGCGGAGTACGGCCTGTCCTACCTGTTCATCTCCCACGACCTGGCGGTGGTGCGCCACATGGCCGACCAGGTGCTGGTGATGCAGCAGGGGCGGGTGGTGGACCAGGGCCCGGCCGACACCTTCTGGCATGGCGAGCGCCACCCCTACACCCGGCGCCTGATGGCCGCCGTGCCGAGCCCGGCCGAAACCCGTTGGGCAGCCCAGGCCTGAGGCCGGCAAGCCGCTGGCGCCGCCCCTTTCATGACTTCCGCTGTTTTTTGTTTTTAGCCATGACATCCCATCAAACAACCCCTTCGCGCCGGCAGATGTTGCTGGCCCTCTCGGCCTCGGCCACCCTGGGCAGCCTGGGCTGGACGCCGGCCCAGGCCCTGACCCAGCCCGAGCCGCTGGGCGAACAGGGCGCCCAGCGTGGCGGCAGCCTCGATGCGGTGGTGCATCCCGAGCCGCCCACCCTGGCCTTTTTCATCAACACCTCGACACCGGGTCGCACGGTGGCCAGCAAGATTTTCGACGGTCTGTTCGACTACGGCCCGGATCTGAAGCCGCGCCCGCAACTGGCCGAGAGCGTCGAGCTGTCTGCCGACGGCCTGACGGTGCACATCCACCTGCGCAAGAATGTGCTGTGGCATGACGGCAAGCCCTTCAGCTCGGCCGATGTGAAATTCTCGGCCAAGGTGATCTGGCGCCAATATGCGCCCACCGCACGCCGGGTGTTCCAGCACCTGCGCCGGGTCGAGGCGCCCGATGCGCACACGGTGGTGTTGAGCCTGGCGAAACCGACGCCGGTGATCCTCAATGCGCTCGACGTGGTGGCCGCACCGATCCTGCCCCGGCATCTGTACGAGGGCACGGACATTCCCAACAACCCCTACAACAACAAGCCGGTCGGCACCGGGCCTTTCGTCTTCAAGGAGTGGCAGCGCGGCAGCTTCATCGCCCTGGAGCGCTTCGACCGGTACTGGCAGCCGGGGCTGCCCTATCTGGATCGGCTGACCTTCAAGATCATCCCGGATGTGGCGGGGCGGGCCGCCGCGCTGGAGACGGGGGCCGTCCAGTACGGCGAGCGCAACCCGGTGACCTTCGCCGATGCGGACCGGCTGGCGGCGTCGCCGAAACTGGTGGTCAGCACCGAGGGCTACAACGGCTTTGCCGGCTGGCTGTGGCTGATCCCGAATCTGCGCGACCCCATCCTGGGTCAGCTCAAGGTGCGTCAGGCCCTGCTGCATGCGATCGACCGCCAGGGCCTGGTCAAGACGGTCTGGGGCGGCTATGCGGTGCCGGCCACCGGGCCGGTGTCCTCGCTGCTCAAGACCTTCTACACCGCCGACACGCCCCAATACCCGTTTGACCGGAAGAAGGCCGAGGCCCTGCTCGATGAGGCCGGCTACCCGCGCAAGGCCGATGGCTGGCGCTTCAAGCTGGACCACGACTTCATCCCCTTCGGCGACGACTACCGGCGCACCGGCGAATATGTGCGCCAGGCCCTGCGGGCGGTGGGCATCGACGTCAACCTGCGCAGCCAGGACCTGCCCACCTGGACCCGCAATGTCTTCACCGACTACAACTTCCAGCTGGTCAGCTCCTGGGGCATCAACTGGCAGGATCCGCAGCTCGGGGTGGAGCAGCATTACTGGTCCAAGGCCGAGGCCAAGGGCACCCCGTGGCAGAACGCCTCGGGCTATGCCAGTGCCGAGGCCGACCGGCTGCTGGAGGCGGCCCAGGTGGAACGCGATCCCGCCCGGCGGGTGCAGCTCTACCAGGAGTTCCAGAAACTGGCGCAGAAGGATCTGGCGCTGCTGAACCTGTTCGAGTTCCGCTGGTTCGGGGTCTGGGACCGCCGCCTGCGCAATGTCACCGACACCTTCGATCACAGCCAGAGCAATTTCGCCCACGTCTGGTTCGACAGGCGCGCATGAGCCGGGCGCTGTCCAACCCGTGGTGGCGCCTGGGGCTGCGCCTGCCGGCGGTGGTCCTGGCCACGGCGGTGCTGAACTTCGGTCTGCTCAAGGCCCTGCCAGGGGATCTGGTGGATGTCATCGCCAGCGAGAGCGGCAGCGTGTCGGCCGACTATGTGGCGCAGCTGCGCCGGCTCTACGGCCTGGATCGCAGTGCCATCGAGCAGCTCGGCGCCTATCTGGCGCAGATCCTGCAGGGGGACCTCGGCTATTCCTTCCGTTTCGGCGAGCCGGTGCTGCCCCTGGTCCTGCACCGTCTGCCGGCGACCCTGGCCCTGGTCGGCCTCGCGTTGGCGCTGTCGGCGCTGCTGGGCGTCTGGCTCGGGGCGCTGGCCGCGCGCCGCCCCTTCGGCCTGGGCGACACCGTGATCTCCGCGCTGGCCACCCTGGGTTATTCGGCCCCCATGTTCTGGACCGCCCTGATGCTGATCGTGCTGTTCGGCGTTCGCCTGGAGTGGTTCCCGGTGGCCGGCCTCTACGAGGTGGGCGCGGGGTACCAGGGACTGCGTCTGCTGCTGGACATGCTGTGGCACCTGGTGCTGCCGGTGCTGACCCTCTCGGTCTACTACCTGGCGGTGTATGTGCGTCTGACCCGGGCCAGCGTGATCGAGACCCTGCAGGAAGACTTCATCCGCACCGCGCGTGCCAAGGGGGGCGGTGAATCCCATGTGCTGTGGCGGCATGCGCTGCGCCACGCCCTGCTGCCGGTGCTGACCCTGCTCGGGCTGCAGGCCAGCGCCTTGCTCGGCGGCTCGATCGTGGTGGAGACGGTGTTCGCCTGGCCCGGCCTGGGCCAGCTCTCCTTCGAGGCCATCAAGAGCCGGGACGTGCCGGTGCTGCTGGCCGTGCTGCTGTTCAGCGCGGGGCTGGTGGTGCTGGTGAATGCCCTGGTCGATGCGCTGCAGCGCCGCCTCGATCCCCGCATCGCCGATCCGGCAGGTGCCGCATGAGCGCCGGCCTGCGCACCCTGTCGGGCTGGCTCGGCGCCCTGATCCTGCTGGGCCTGCTGCTGGCCGCCGTGCTGGCCGACCAGCTCTACCCGGGCGACCCGCTGGACATGGTGGGTGCACCCTATCTGTGGCCGGCGCAGAGTGCGCAAACGCCGCTGGGCACCGATCTGATGGGCCGCGACCTGGCCGCCGGACTGTGCCATGGCGCCCGCGTCTCCCTGCTGGTGGCCGCGGCCTCGGCCGCCATCGCCGTGCTTCTTGGCGTGCTGGTCGGGGCGGTGTCGGGCTTCTATCGCGGGCGCATCGACTGGGTGCTGACCCGGGTGACCGAGTTCTTCCAGACCATTCCGGCCTTTTTGCTGGCCATCATCCTGGTGGTGGTGTGGCGGCCCAGCCTGGGCAGCATCGTGCTGGCCCTGGGGCTGACCTCCTGGACCTCGGTGGCGCGCCTGGTGCGCGCCGAGTTCCTGACCCTGCGCCAGCGCGAGTTCGTCAAGGCCAGCGTGGCGCTCGGTGCCGGCGATCTTCACCTGATCTGGCACGAGATCCTGCCCAATGCCTGGACCCCGGTCATCGTCTCCACCACCTTGCTGATGGCCAATGCGATCCTGTCGGAGGCGGGGCTGGCCTTTCTGGGGCTGGGAGACCCGAACCGGGTCAGCTGGGGGTCGATGATCGGCCTCGGGCGCGATGCCCTGCGCACCGGCTGGTACATGACGGCCGTTCCCGGGCTGGCGGTGATGTTGAGCGTGCTGGCGCTGAACCTGCTGGGCGACCAGCTGCACCGCCGCCTGACGCCACGCCTGGCCAGGCAGGGGGCGCGCTGAGGTCTCGGGGCCGGGCTGCGCGCGGGGCGGGGCGCGCGCGCCATTTCGGCGCCGCGCCGGGTGCTTCAGGAATAGAACGAAGGCACCGGCAGGACCTCGTTGAGCGCCCACTCGCCCAGTTCCTTGAGCTTGTAGTCCAGTGGGTCGTGCAGGGTCTGGGTGCGCAGGTTGCGCCAGAAGCGGTCCAGGCGCAGGGCGCCCTGGGTCGAGCGGGCGCCGCTGACCTCGAACAGCCGGCTGCCGATGTCCAGGCCGGTGCGGCTGCTGGCCACCTTGGCACTGGCCACGGCCAGCGCCACCTCGCCGCGCTGCTCGGCGCTGAGCGCGTCGCCGAGGTTCCAGGCGGCGTCGAAGAGCTGGGCGGCCTGCGCCACCAGCGCGCGCGCGCCCTGCAACCCGACCCAGAATTCACCGTAATGGGCGAGCACGTAAGGGTCCTGGCTGGCCTGTTCCACGCCCGACTTCACCCAGGCCCGCGACTGGTTCAGGGTGAAGTCGCGGGCGGCGCCGAACGCGCCCTCGGCCAGGCCCAGGAACAGCTCGCAGAAGATCAGTTGCGCCAGCAGCGGTCGCAGGCAGGAGCGCGGCGTGCTCAGCGGGCCGGGATCGAGCAGCAGTTCCTCGTCGTGCACGCGGACCTGCTCGAAGCTGACGCTGCCGCTGTCGGTCTGGCGCTGCCCCATGTTGTTCCAGTCGCCATGCACTGTGATGCCGGGCCGGTCGGCCGGCAGGGCGGCGATCAGCAGGCGGCCGCTGTCCTCGTCGATGGCCGAGGCGATCAGGACATCGGCATCCGCCGAACCCGAGCAGAAGCTCTTGTGGCCATCGAACACGCGGCCTTCGGGCCCGAAGCGTTGCACGGTCCGGCGGTCCAGCGGGTTCAGCGCGTTGCCCCAGAAGCCGTTGCGCCGGCTGCTCTCGGCCAGCCAGGGCTGCCATTGGCCGGGTTGGGCGAAGAGCTGCACCGTGGCCAGCAGCAGGTGGTGGAAGCCGAACACATGGGCCAGTGAGCTGTCGACGGCGGCGATGCGCCGGACCACATCGAGTGTGCTGGTCCAGGGCAGGCCGTGGCCGCCCAGTTCGAGCGGGGTGCTCAGCCGTAGCAGGCCACTTTGGCGGATCTTGTCGCGTTCGGGCTTGGCGGTGCCGCCGTCCGCATCGCGCTGAGCCGCCGTCGCGGCCAGATCGGACAGCAGCGACTGCAAGGCCTGCTCCAGCGCCGCAGGCAAGGGCGGCACGGCCGCAGGAAGCAGGGAGGGGGGGGTGGGGGTCGGGTGGTGGCTGCTCATGCGCCCATCATGCCTCGGTGGCTTCCAGGGTGGGCGAATGCCAGACCGATGCGGCGTACAGGGCCGGGTCGAAGTCCGCCGGCACCGGGGCCTGGAAGCGCTGCTCGTGCAGCGGCCAGTCGCGCTCGAAGAGTGAGCGGCTGATGTGCTGGACCACCCGGGGCACATCGCGGCGCAGGCTCGGCACATCCCCCAGGGGCAGGCCGGTGCTGACGAAGCCGCCGGGGTTGAAGACATGGATGTCATGGAGCCAGCCGGCCTGGCCGGGGACGCGTGCCTGTAGCTCGTTGCCCAGGCCCAGGTAAGGATGGCTGGCCAGGCCCGCATGGGCTTCATGGGGCGGCGGCGTGTAGCGGTCGCTCCAGCGGGCGGCCAGCGGCGCCAGGCTGGCCAGTTCCGGCTTGAGCGCCAGATCGGCCACGAAGCCGGTGCCCGCGATCACATGGTCGAGGTCGAAGTGCTCGCCGCGGACCACGGCCCGCAGCCCGGTCCCGCTGGCCTCGACACTGTCCCAGGGCGAGGCCAGGTGCAGATGGAACTGCGGATGCGACAGCACCCGCTGGATGGAGTCGACGGGCGCCGTCGAGCCGGCCAGCACATAGCGCAGCGCCTGGCTCCAGCGCACGGCGTCGGGCAGCTGGGGGTAGTGGTCATAGGCGCCCGGGTAGCCGCGCGCGCGCAGCACCGGCACGCTGGCCAGCTGGGGCCGGCGCACGAACAGCCGGACCTCGGCCGCGCCATGCTCGAGTGCCGTGGCGGCCGCATCGAAGGCCGAGGCCGCGCCCCCGAGCACGGCGACACGACGGTGGCGCAGGCTCTCGAACGGGATCAGCTCCGAGGTGTGGGACCACAGTTCCTTGGGCAGCGCGCGGAGCAGGTCCGGCACCTGGGCGGCGCCGCTGCCGGCCACGCCGTTGCCGAGCACCAGCTTGCGGGTGGTCTCGAAGCGCCGGTGTCCTTCGACCTCGAGTTCGAGCCGCAGATGGGCCGGCCGCAGCGCGGTGGCGGCCACAGGCTGGATGTCGAGCAGCCGGGTGCGGTAGCGCACCTGCAGGCCGGTGATCTCGCGGAACCAGCTCAGGTAGCGCGGCCATTCGAGCCGGGGAATGCGCTCCAGGGAGGCGTAGGCCGGCTCGCCGTAGCGCGCCTCGTACCAGGCCTGGAAGCCCAGGGCCGGCAAGCCCAGCTCCGGGCCCACCAGGTTCTTGGGGGTGCGCAGCTGCTGCATGCGTGCCCGGTGCTGCCAGATGCCGACCTCGGTCTCGGCCTGGGCCGCGTCCAGCACAGCCACCTTGCCGATGCCCGCGCGTTTCAGGGCGAAGGCCAGTGCGCTGCCGCTGTGGCCGGCGCCGATCAGGGTGACGTTGTGGTCGATGCCGGCGTGTTCGCTGACCCAGTTGTCTGGCGCAGGACCGATCCAGCGCAGGGTTTGAAGGGCAGCCTGGTCCAGGAGGGGGTCGACGAGGGGCATGGTGGCAATGGCCGCTGGGGCGCGGTGGGAGAGCAGAGGATCGGCCATCCTGGGTGCTTCCGGGTGCGGCCGCAACTGAAATATCGTCAATTGCTTATGCGCATTTCCTGCCTGTCCTGTCTCGCCATGAGCTGCGCGGGGCGGGTGTGTTTGCAAGTAATCAAATGCGAAATCCTCACTTGGAGCCGGTCGCTCTTTCCGGTCGAATCCGGGCATGTGAATCCGGAGCCGCCATGACCGCCGCCAAGAAAATCCTGCTCAACGCCTTCAACATGAACTGCGTGGGCCACATCAACCATGGGCTGTGGACCCATCCGCGCGACCGCTCGGTGGACTACAACACCCTGGGCTATTGGACCGACCTGGCCCGCACCCTCGAGAAGGGCTTGTTCGACGGCCTGTTCATCGCCGACATCCTGGGCACCTACGATGTCTACCAGGGCAATGTGGACGTGACCCTGCGCGAGTCGGTGCAGCTGCCGGTGAACGACCCCACCCTGCTGGTCTCGGCGATGGCGGCGGTGACGCGCCAGCTGGGCTTTGGCGTGACGGTGAACCAGGGTTCCGAGCACCCCTATCTGCTGGCGCGGCGCTTTTCCACCCTGGATCACCTGACCCAGGGGCGGGTGGGCTGGAACATCGTCACCGGCTACCTCGACAGTGCGGCGCGGGCGCTCGGCCGGGCGCAACAGACCGAGCATGACGAGCGCTACGACCAGGCCGACGAGTACCTCGAGGTGCTCTACAAGCTCTGGGAAGGCAGCTGGGAGGACGGCGCAGTGCGCCGCGACAAGGCGGCCCGGGTGTTTGCCGACCCGCAGCGGGTGCACAAGGTGCGCCACCAGGGGCGTTATTTCCAGCTCGAAGGCTACCACCTCAGCGAGCCCTCGGTGCAGCGCACGCCGGTGCTGTTCCAGGCCGGCACCTCGGGCCGTGGCCAGCGTTTCGCGGCGCGCCATGCCGAGGGCATCTTCATCGGCGGCGCCAGCCACGAGGCGGTGCGCAAGACGGTGCAGGACCTGCGGGCGCAGGCGGTGCTGGCCGGCCGCCTGGGTGACGACCCGAAGATCTTCATGGGCCTCACCGTGGTCGTCGGTGAGACCGAGGCCCGTGCCCGCGAGCTGCATGCCGAGTACCTTCGCCATGCCAGTCCGGAGGCCGGCGTGGCGCATTTCTCGGCCAGCACGGGGGTCGACTATTCGCGTTTCGGGCTCGACGAGGCCATCGAGTACGGCCACACCAACTCGATCCAGTCGGCCGCCAACACCGCACGCCAGCAGGGCTGGACCCGGCGCCGCATGCTGGAGCAGTTCGCCCTCGGCGGGCGCTACCCGGCCATCGTGGGCTCGCCCTCGCAGGTGGCCGACGCCCTGATCGAATGGGTCGACCGCACCGGCATCGACGGTTTCAACCTGGCACGCACGGTCGTGCCCGAGAGTTTCGAAGACTTTGCCCGTCTGGTGGTGCCCGAGCTGCAGAGCCGGGGCCGCTTCAAGACCGCCTACGAAGAGGGCAGCCTGCGCCACAAGCTCCATGGCCAGGGCGATCGCCTGCCGGCGCGCCATGCGGCGCAGGCCTTCCGGCCGGCCGCCGTGGCCGCAGCCGACCCGTCGCCGGTGCCGACCCCGGCCTCGGCCCCACAGGCCGAACCGGTCGCCTGAGGGCTTCCCCGACCCCTGTCCACCGACGCTTCAAGCGACCACTGCACCACCACACCATGACTGCATTCCTGAACACCACCCGCCGCCTGCTGCTCTGGGGGGCGCTGGCCCTGCTGCCGGCACTGGCCCAGTCGGCCGCGCTGCGCATCGCGGTCACCCCCGGGGCCCTGGCCGATTCCGTCGAAGTGGCGGCGACCGAGGCCCGCAAGGCCGGTCTCGAGGTCAAGGTCATCGAATTCACCGACTGGACCACGCCGAACTCGGCGCTGGCCAATGGCGATGTCGACCTGAACTATTTCCAGCACCAGGCCTTTCTCGACAACGCCATCAAGGAGCGCGGCTACAAGCTCAAGTCGGTGGGCGTGGGGGTGCTGAACAACCTGGCCCTGTTCTCCAAGAAGATCAAACGCTTCGACGAACTCAAGGAGGGGGCCCAGGTGGCGGTGGCCAACGATCCGGTGAACCAGGGGCGCGGCCTGCTGCTGCTCGAGAAGGCCGGTCTGATCAAGCTGCGCCCGGGCGTGGCCTGGCGCGGCACGCTGGACGACATCGTGGCCAATCCGAAGAAGCTGCGCTTTGTCGAGGTCGAAGGACCGCAACTGGTGCGTGCGATCGACGACGTGGACCTGGCCCAGGGCTATCCCTCGCATTTCGTGAATGCCGGCCAGGCCGAATTCGCCAGCCGGGGCCTGCTGTACTCGGACATCGACGACCTGTATTTTGCGATCCGCTTCGTCAGCCGCGAGGACAATGCCAAGGACCCGCGGATCCTGCAGTTCGTGCAGATCTACCAGGGCTCGCCCGCGGTGAAGGCGCAGATCCTGAAGTCCTACGGCAATGACAGCAAGCTGTTCGTCCTGCCCTGGGTCAAGCCATGAGTGCGGTCCTGCGATCGCTGGCCCGGGGGCCTCTTCGCTCGCTGCGTCTGGTGTCGGACGAGGCGGCGCCGGTCGCACCGGGCGGCGCCGCAGAGGCCGCGCTCGCGCGGCCCGGCTCGGTCAGTTTCGAGGGGGTGGGCAAGCGCTACCGCCGCGATGACGCCGCCCCGGCCCTGGCCGGCATCGACCTGCGCATTCCGGCCGGGCGCATCTTCGGCATCATCGGCCGCAGCGGCGCCGGCAAATCGACGCTGCTGCGCACCATCAACCGGCTCGAATCGGTGAGCGAAGGACGGGTGCGGGTCGACGGCCAGGACGTTGCCGAACTCGACGAGCGCGGCCTGGTGGCGCTGCGGCGTCGCATCGGCATGGTGTTCCAGCATTTCAACCTGCTGGAGGCCAAGACGGTGTGGGAGAACGTGGCCCTGCCCCTGCGGGTGGCGGGCTGTGAGCCTGGGGCGATCCGGCGGCGCGTGGAGGATGTCCTCGAGCTGGTGGGGCTGTCCGGCAAGCGCGAGGCCTACCCGAGTCAGTTGTCGGGTGGGCAGAAGCAGCGGGTGGGCATTGCGCGGGCCCTGGTCAGCCAGCCCGACATCCTGCTGTGCGACGAGGCGACTTCGGCGCTGGACCCCGAGAGCACCCGGTCGATCCTCGATCTGCTGCGTTTCGTCCATGCGCGACTGGGCCTGACAGTGATCCTCATCACCCATGAGATGTCGGTCATCCGTCAGATCTGCCACGAGGTGCTGGTGCTCGACGGCGGGCGGGTGGCCGAGCAGGGGCCGGTCTGGCAGGTCTTTGCCTCGCCCCGCCATCCGGTCACGCAGGCGCTGCTGCAGCCGCCAGGACAGGGGCCGCAGCAGAGCTGGCGGGCCCTGCTGCAGGCCGAGGCGCCCGGCCAAGGCGCCTTCGAGCGCCTGATCGAGCTGCACTACGACGGCAGCACCCCGCTGCGTCCCGACTGGAGCGCCCTGGCCCGCGTGCTGGGCCCCGGGGTGCGCCTGCTGCAGGGCGGCATCGACGAGATCCAGGGCCATGCCCATGGGCGGCTGGTGTTGTCCGCGCCCGGGCGGGGGCCCGGTGCGCGCGATGTCCTGCTCCATCATCTGAGCCATGCGGCCAAGGATCTGGGTTATGTCCGACGCATTGATTGAACGGCTGCTGCAGGGAGGTCTCGACACCCTGACCATGGTGGCCGCCTCGGCCTTGCTGGCCCTGCTGCTCGGCCTGCCGCTGGCGGTGCTGCTGGTGCTGTCGGCACCGGGCTCGCTGTGGCCGCGCCCCCGCTTGCACCGGGTGCTGGGCAGCGTGGTCAACGGCTTTCGCGCCACGCCCTTCATCGTGCTGCTGGTGGCCCTGATCCCCTTCACACGCTGGGTCACCGGCACCACCATCGGCGTCTGGGCTGCCGTGGTGCCGCTGACCCTCAGTGCCACGCCCTTTTTTGCCCGCATCGCCGAGGTCAGTCTGCGCGAGGTGGATGCGGGTCTGATCGAGGCCGCGCAGGCCATGGGCTGCCGACGCTGGCACATCGTGCGCCATGTGCTGGTGCCCGAGGCGCTGCCCGGCATCGTGGGCGGCTTCACGATCACCGTGGTGTCGCTGATCGGTGCCTCGGCCATGGCCGGGGCGGTGGGGGCGGGCGGTCTGGGCGACATCGCGATCCGCTACGGTTACCAGCGCTTCGACACCCGGGTCATGGTGCTGGTGATCGCGCTGCTGATCGGCCTGGTGAGCAGCGCGCAATGGGCCGGCGACCGCTTGGTGCGCCGCCTGCGTCACCGCTGAAGGCCCGATGCGTCCAGGGCATACCCTTGCTCGGAATCCGTCGTAGCCGCGGCGCGGGCCGCGCCCTAGAGTGGGCCCATCCTCAAGGAACCCGACCATGTCCTCCTCTTCTTCTTCCGGCGCGGCAGGTGCTGCACCTCGGCAACTGCACCTCAACATCAATGCGCTGCACGCAGGCTTCCTGCCCTCGGCCTGGCGCGTGCCCGAGGCCGATCCGAAGGCTTTCATCGATGCCCAGCACTATGTGAAGGTGGCCCGGATCGCCGAGGCCGGCACACTCGACGCGATCTTCCTGGCCGACAACGCGGCCATCATCGACCAGATCGATTTCCGGCCCATCACCGCGCTGGAGCCGACGGTGCTGCTGGCCACGGTGGCAGCGGCCACCAGTCACATCGGGGTGATCGGCACCGCCTCGACCAGCTACAACGAGCCCTTCAACATCGCGCGCCGTTTCGCCACCCTGGACCATGTGAGCGGCGGGCGCGCCGGCTGGAACATCGTGACCACCGCAGACCTGCCCTCGGCACGCAATTTCGGCCGCGACACCGTGCCCGACCATGCGCAGCGCTACCAGCGGGCCATCGAATTCACCGAGGTGGTGAAGGCCCTCTGGGACAGCTGGGAGGACGATGCCTTCGTCGGCGACAAGGCCGCCGGGCGTTTCGTCGACCTGGCGCGGGTGCATCCGATCCGGCACCAGGGCGAGCATTTCTCGGTGCAGGGGCCGCTGAACCTGCCGCGCTCGCCGCAGGGGCGCCCGGTGCTGGTGCAGGCCGGGGGCTCGGCCGACGGGCGCGAGCTGGCGGCCCGCCATGCCGAGGCGGTGTTCAGCGCCTCGCAATCCTTCGAGGAGTCGCTGGCCTACGGGCGCGGCCTGAAGGCCAGGGCCGAGGCCCTGGGCCGGGGGCCGGACGCGGTCAAGGTGCTGGCCGGGCTGACCACCATCATCGGCAGCACCGAGGCCGAGGCGCTGCGCCGACGTGACGAGCTGGTGGACCTGATCCCCTGGTCCTACAGCCTCAACCGCCTTGCCGGCACCCTGGGCGTCCCGGCCGACCGTCTCAAGCTCGACGAGCGCCTGCCGTCGAACCTGCCGCTGCCCAATGGCGGCAACGGCAACCACACCTTCTTCAACTTCGTGGTCGCGCTGGCCCAGCGGCACGACTACACCGTGCGGCAACTGATCCGCGCCCTGGCCGGCGGTGGCGGGCACCGGGTCATCGTCGGCACACCCGAACAGATCGCCGACGACATCGAACACTGGTTCCGGCATGGCGCCGCCGACGGCTTCAACCTGATGCCCGACGTGTTGCCCGGCGGCCTGCAGGATTTTGTCGACGGCGTGGTGCCACTGCTGCGCCAGCGCGGCATCTTCCGCAAGGCTTACGAGGGCCGCACGCTGCGGTCGCACCTGGGGCTGGAGCGGCCCGCGCATCTGCGCGACCGGCGCGCTGCGGCCTGAGCGCCCCGGTCGCTGGGCCTGTACCGGTTCGGGTGCACATGCCAAAACCGCATGTGCTCAGGTCGAATGCGTTGTTGTGGGCGCAGCCATGCTTGTTTAAGGTGGCCCACCTGCGCGGTCGTCGGCCGCGCGTCCGACAGAAACCCACCCCACCATGCAACGCAGAACCTTTGTCACCCATTCCCTCACCGGCCTGCTGGGCCTGAACCTGGCGCTCGATGCGCGGGCCGACGCCGCTGAGACGCCCGTGCGTGGCGGCATCCTCAACGTGGCGGTGGCGCCCGAGCCCACCGTGCTGACCTCGGCCTTCATCACCACCATGAACATCGGCATGGTCTCCAGCAAGGTGCTGGAGGGCCTGGTGAGCTACGACCTGAAGCTGCAGCCGGTGCCCGCGTTGGCGACCTCCTGGCAGGTGTCCGAGGACGGCCTCACCTGGCGCTTCAAGCTGCGCGAAGGGGTGAAGTGGCACGATGGCAAGGATTTCAGCGCGGCCGATGTCGAGTACACCCTGCTCAATGTCTGGAAGAAGCTGCACCCCTTCGGGCGGGCGGCCTTCGCCAACGTGACCCAGGTGGAGACGCCGGACCCGCACACCGTGGTCATCCATCTGTCCGCCCCGGCCCCGTACCTGATCAACTACATCAACACCTACGGCGCCCAGATCCTGCCCCGGCACCTGTATGCCGGCACCGATGTGCTGACCAACCCCGCCAACAACGCACCGGTGGGCACCGGGCCCTTCGTCTTCAAGGAGTGGGTCAAGGGCAGCCATCTGCGCCTGGAGCGCAACCCGCACTACTGGCAGAAGGAGCAGCCCTACCTTGACGGCATCGTCTTCAAGTTCATCCCCGATGCCTCGGCCCGCACGGTGGCCCTGGAGGCCGGCGAGATCGATGTGGCCCTGGGCTCGAGCATCCCGCTGTCCAGCCTGAACCGCTTCAGTAATCCGGCGCGCTGGAGCATCAACCTCGATGACGGCCGCTACCTGTCGACCATCTTCCTGACCCAGTTCAATGTGCGCCGCCCCTACCTCAGCGACCGGCGGGTGCGCCAGGCGCTGGCCCATGCGGTGGACAAGAATGCGCTGCTCAAGGTGGTGTTCCTCGGCTATGGCAAGACCGCCACCGGGCCGGTGCCCTCGTCGGTGAGCAACTATTACAGTCCCGACACGCGCCAATACCCCTACGACCTCAAGAAGGCGGCGGCGCTGCTCGACGAGGCCGGGCTGCGCGAGGGCGCCGACGGCAAGCGCCTGAAGCTGACGCTGGACTACGACTCGGGGGCCGGCGTCAGTGCCACCCGCGAGGCCGAGTTCATCAAGCAGTCGCTGGCGCGCGTCGGCGTCGAGGTCGAGCTGCGCGCGGGCGATACCGCCACCTACCTGCGGCGCATCTTCACCGACCAGGACTACGACCTGATGGTCTCCAGCCTGCACCGCCTGCCCGATCCGACCCTGGGCGTGCAGCGCCTGTTCTGGAGCCGCAACATCATCAAGGGGGCGCCCTGGACCAACGGGTCGGGCTATTCGAATCCCGAGCTCGACAAGATCATGGAGGCCGCCGCGCAGGAGCCCAACCCGGCACGGCGCAAGGCCCTGATCACCCAGTGGCAGCAGATCGTGCAGGAGGATGTGCCGGTGCTCGACCTGATCGAGGAGACCTGGGTCACCGTGGCCTCGACGCGCTTCCACAAGCCGCTGGCCCAGGGCGACGGCCTGTTCGCGTCCTATGCGGATGCCTGGCTGAGCCCGGTGAAGCGATGAGCACGCCGGCCTGGGCGCGGCGCACCCTGCGGCTTGCGGGGTGGCTGGGCCGGCGCCTGCTGCGCTGCCTGCCGGTGGTCTTCGGGATCGCGTTGCTGAACTTCGCGGTCCTGCAGCTGGCGCCCGGTGATGTGGTGGATGTGCTGGCCGGCGAGGCCGGTGCGGCCAGCCCGGAGTACATGGCCGCGCTGCGCCAGCGCTTCGGCCTGGACCAGCCGCTGCTGGTCCAGCTCGGGCACTACCTCTGGGGGCTGCTGCAGCTGGACCTGGGCTTCTCTTTTCGCCACAACCTGCCGGTGCGCAGCCTGATCCTGCAGCGCCTGCCCTGCACCCTGCTGCTGATGCTGCTGGCCATGGGCCTGGCCCTGGTCGGCGGCCTGCTGCTGGGCACCCTGTCGGCCTGGCGCGCCGGGCGCTGGACCGACCGCCTGATCTCGGCCGGGGTGCTGGTGGTCTATGCCACGCCCAGCTTCTGGCTCGGCCTGATGGCTGCGGTGCTGTTCTCGGCCCGCCTGGGCTGGCTGCCCTCGGGCGGCATGGAGGACGTGGGGCGGGACCTGCACGGCCTGGCCCATGCCGGCGATGTGCTGCGCCACGCCCTGCTGCCGGCGGCGACCCTGGCGGGCTTCTACCTGGCGGTCTACACCAAGCTGACGCGCGCCTCGCTGCTCGAGCTGTCGGGGGCCGATTTCATCCGCACCGCCCGTGCCAAGGGCGCCGGCGAATGGCGGGTGACCTGGCACCATGCGCTGCGCAATGCCCTGCTGCCCCTGGTCAGCATGCTGGGCTACCAGCTGTCTTCGCTGCTCAGCGGGGCGGTGCTGGTCGAGTCGGTGTTCAGCTGGCCGGGCCTGGGGCGGCTGGCCTTCGATTCGATCCTGGCGCGCGACTTCAACCTGCTCATGGGCATCCTGTTCATGAGTTCGTGGCTGGTGATCCTGATGAACCTGCTGGCCGATCTGGCCTGCGCCTGGGCGGATCCGCGCATCCGCCTGCAAGGAGTGCGTCCATGAGCGACTGGGAATCCTCGGTGGCGGTGGCCTCGGGCCAGGCCCCCCTGCCGGTGACGGCTGAGGGCGGGCCGCCAGGCGGGCGGGTTGTCGCCCTGGTGTCGAAGCCGGTGCTGCTGACGGGCGCGGTCCTGCTGGCAGCCCTGCTGCTGCTGGCCGGTCCGGGGCGCTGGCTCTGGCCGTTCGACCCCTGGGCCATGGCGGGGTCGCCGATGCTGTGGCCGCTCGAAGATCCGCAGTTCCCGCTGGGCACGGATTTCATGGGCCGCGACCTGCTGGCCGGCCTGGTGTCGGGGGCCCGTGTGTCGCTCGGTGTCGGCCTGGTCAGCACCCTGCTGGCCATGACCGTGGGGGTGCTGGCGGGGGCCTTGGGCGCCTACTTCGGCGGCTGGGTGGATGAGGCCCTGACCCGCCTCACCGAGGTGTTCCAGACCCTGCCCAAGCTGGTGCTTGCGGTGGTGCTGGTGGCCCTGTTCAAGCCCACGGTCGGCACCGAGGTGCTGGCCATCGGCCTGGTGTCGTGGACGCCCATGGCCCGGCTGGTGCGGGCCCAGGTGCTGACCCTGCGCGAGCGCGACTTCGTGCTCGCGGCCCGGGCGGTGGGCATGGGCGAGCTGCACCTGCTGGTCGACCAGATCCTGCCCCATCTGTGGGCGCCGGTGCTGGTGATGGGCTCGCTGACCCTGGCCACCGCCGTCCAGGCCGAAGCGGCGCTGGCCTTTCTGGGCCTGGGCGACCCGAACGTGATGAGCTGGGGCACCGTGGTCGCCGGCGGCCGGGAACAGGTGCTCGACGCCTGGTACATCTGCGCCGAGCCCGGCCTGGCCATCGTCTGGACGGTGCTGGCCTTCAACCTGCTGGCCGAGGGCCTGAACGACGCCCTGAACCCGGCGCTGCGGGCGGCGGCGGGCGGATCGCCGTTGCGGGTCGCTGCGGGCTGAGGCGGCGCGGGACCCGGAACCGCCCGGCCCTCGCGTCGCGTCGTGTCGCCGCAGTCTTTCAGAACGTCAGAACGCGGTGTCGCCCTCGATGGTGACGCGCAACAGCCTGCGGCGCAGGTGGTCCGGTGTGCCGGCGGCCAGGTGCAGCACCGAGCGGTTGTCCCAGAACACCAGGTCGTGGGGCTGCCAGTGGTGGCGGTACTGGAACTGCGGCTGCACGCTGTGCGCGAACAGCTCCGCCAGCAGGGCGCGGCTTTCGTCTTCGGGCACGCCCAGGATGCGGGTGGTGAAGTGCTCGCTCACGAACAGGGCCTTGCGGCCCGTCTCGGGATGGGTGCGCACCACCGGCTGGGCCACCGGAGCCACCTGGGCCACCTGCTGCGCACTGAGCTCGGGCCGCCACGGGCTGCGGGCCCGCAGCTCGTCATAGCGCGCCAGGTAATGGTGCTCGGCCTTCAGGGGCTCGATCGTCCTGCGCAATTCGGCCGGCAGCGTCTCCCAGGCCCGGTGCTGGTTGGCAAACAGGGTGTCGCCGCCCTCGGCCGGCAGTTCATGGGCATGCAGCAGCGAGCCCAGGCTGGGCTTTTCCTTGTAGGACAGATCCGAATGCCAGAACACCCCGGCGTCGCCCAGGCCGATCGGCCGGCCGTTCTCGATGATGTTGGAGACGATCAGGACTTCGGGGTGGCCGGCGAGGGCGAAATTGCTCAGCACATGGATCTGCAGCGGCCCGAAGCGGG
>JAFAMV010000027.1 GCA_019233055.1 Curvibacter sp. | reverse complement strand
TGGAAGCCAGCGGGCCGGAAATGCCCTCATCGTGTTTGTGCTAGATCCGTTCCATGCCTAGGCCTGACCACCATTTCCCTCCGAACCCGTCCCTCCATCCCTCATGCAGCCTTTGAAGTTCCTGATCGTTGACGACAGCCGGGCCATGCAGGCCATCATCAGGCGGTCCATCCTGACCTGCGGCTACCCCCAGCCTGAAATCCGCACCGCCGCTGATGGAGAGCAGGCCCTCGACATGATCGAAGGGTTCCAGCCCCACCTGGTCATCACCGACTGGCACATGCCCAAGGTGTCAGGGCTTGAGATGCTGCAGGCCCTGCGCCAGCTGCAATACAAGAACATCCGGGTCGGCTTCATCACCACCGAGAAGACCGAGGCCCTGCTCAACGAAGCCAAGGTCAATGGCGCCGTCTTCATCCTGCACAAGCCATTCGAGGACCGGGAGCTGCAGGAAGCCGTCTCGACGGCGGTGTCGGACCTGCTCTCGACCGTGGCGGATGAGCCAGCGGCGACCGCCACCAACGCCGCACCCGTGGCCCCCTCACCCGAGACGGCCGACGCAGACGCCGACCAAGCCCAGAATGCCCCGGAGCCCGCCGAGCGCCCCGCAGCCTTGTCAGGCCCCGTCCCGGAGGCCGCGCTCAAGGCCGTGCTGACCCAGACCCTGGGCCAGATCCCCTTCAGGCTGGTGGCCGGCGACAAATTCAATTTCGACAAATTGACACCGGTGAATTTCCTGGGCCTCTACGCGGCGCAGGGCAGCAAGGGCATCCATGCGATCGTGGTCATGGACTCGAACGCGGTCTGCATGGTCGGCGGCGGCGCTTCGCGTCGGCTGCCGCCCGAGGTGCGCGGCGCGATGGCGGCCTACAAGCCGGACGAGGCCATGCTGCAGCAGAGCAATCACTTTCTGGAGCAGAGCGCTCGATGCCTGGCGGCCGATGACGGTGCCGCCTCCCTGCAGGTGTCGCTGGCCAAGACCAGCCTGGTGAAGAACACCTTCGCCAAGCTGGCCGAGGTGATGGCCCAGACCGAACACCGCTCGGACTTCCGTCTCTCCATCCCCGGCTATGGCGAGGGCCGGATCGCCTTCTTCCTGATGCAGCCATGAGCGTCGCCAATCTCGCGATCCTGTTCGTCTTCCTGAGCAACATCGTCTTCGTCATCGGAGCGGCTTTTCTGCTGTTCAGGATCCTCAGCATCACCGAGCAGACCCGCCACGACCTCATCAAGGCCACGCGCAACACCGTGGAGTCCGGCCTGCAGCTCAAGTCCATTGCCAAGACGGCGATGGGATCCCTGGACCGGCTGAACAACTTCCATGCGATGCGCGACGCCTCGCAACTGCGCCAGGCCTCGGAGATGGTCTTCCGGCTGAAGAACCTGATCGAACAACTGCAGAAGAACGGCACCGTCGGCAACGGCAATGGCAACGGCGCCCCGGGCGCCGTGTCCCCCCAGGAGGTCCAGGCCATCGAAGACATGCGGGCCAAGCTCCAGTCCGAACTGAATGTGGCGCTCTCCCGCAACCACCAGTTGCAGGAAGAGATCGACCAGACCCGCTACCAGCTCGAAGAAGCCTCGATCTCCAACACCGAGATGCGCACCGAGATCGAGGAGATCAAGGACGTCAACGTCACGGTGATGAACGCCCTGCGGCAGAAGACCCAGTCGCTGCAGGAGCAACTGAATCAGGCGCGCGACCGTGCCGCCGCCGCCGAGGCCCTGGCCAGCAGCAACAACCGGTCGATGGACCAGATCAGCGAACAGATCAGCGCCCAGCCCCATTTCGGCCAGGCCGCAGAATCGGCCGTGGCCGAGGACCAGTCCGGCCTGATCATGGACCAGCAGGAACAGATCGACATGCTGGCCCAGCGCGAGAAGGAACTGCTGGCGCGCATCGAACAGATGGACAAGGCCATGCAACGCACTCAGGCCGAGAAAGGCTTCATCGAGGAGAAGTTCCTGCAACTGGACTCCACCTTGGGTGATGCCGACGCCGGCGACTCCAAAATGGGCTGAAGCGAGAACTACTGCACAGCGCTGCGGTCCGGGCTCCTCTAACATCGGCGGAGGCGTTTCGCCGTGAGTTTTCGTGTCCATCTGAACCCCCATGCCAACGCTTTCCAGAACACAGACTGTCCTTGAAAAGCTGGCCAACATGACGGCAATCCGCGACAGCGAATTGCTGGAGCAGGGACTGCTCAAGACCCTGGGCTCGGTGCTGGGGGTGAGCGACCTCTCCATGTACAAGACGGCCCCGGGTGGCGAGTGCATCCAGGCCATCCACCAGCACCGCAAGCTGACCATCGACAAACAGGGCGTGGAGCGCGTCACCGAGCGCATCGACCGCATCTACCACCGTGTCGAGATGCCCGCCAATGTGCAGGCACTGATCACCAATGTGCGCCTGACGGGCAAGCCCAGCACCTGGGACGGCCCCAACGGCTGTCTGATGGTCTATCCGCTGGCCATGATCGAGCCCATCTCGGGCTACCTGACCTTCACGCTGTCGCACACCATCACCGACACCGAGAACGCGGTGGTCAACGGCATCCTGCAGGTCTATGTGAACTACTTCGCCCTGCTCGACGAGAGCCAGCGCGACCGCCTCACCGGGCTGTACAACCGGCATGCCCTGGAACTCAACATGGACCGCATGTGGCCCCTGCTGCAGCAAGGCCACCAGGAGGCCTCGGGCAAGGGCCGGCGCCAGCCTCCGCCCCAGAGCTGCTGGCTGGCCATCATCGACATCGACCACTTCAAGCTCGTCAACGACCGCTACGGCCATGTGCTGGGCGACGAGGTGCTCCTGCTGGTCTCGCGGCTGATCGGCACCAGCATCCGCAAGAACGACCTCCTCTACCGCTACGGCGGCGAGGAATTCCTGGCCATCACCTCGGCGGCCACCGCCGATGAAGCCCTCGAGCAGTTCGAACGGGTGCGGCAGAAGACCGCCGATCACCTCTTCCCCCAGATCGGGCAATTGACCCTGAGCATCGGCTTCACGCTGATCGATCCGCACTTCTCGGCCCAGGAGATCATCAGCCGCGCCGACCGCGCGCTCTACCAGGCCAAGCGGGACGGGCGCAACCGGGTCCATGACTTCGGCGCACTGCAGCGCGCCGGCGTGCTGCAGTTGCCCGACTACGGCGAGACCGAACTGTTCTGAGGGGCTTCAGAACCTGTTCAGGGTCTCAGCCGTCGACCGACATGCGCCCGGCCTCGATCACGATGCGCCGCTCGCAGCGCTGTGCGATCGCGCGGTCGTGGGTGACCAGCACCAGGGTCGTCCCCTCTTCGCGATTGAGTTCGAACATCAGCTCCATGATGGTCTCTCCGGTCGCGAAGTCCAGGCTGCCCGTGGGCTCATCGGCCAGCAGCAGGGCCGGCTTCACCACAAAGGCCCGGGCCAGGGCCACGCGCTGCTGTTCGCCACCCGACATCAGCCGGGGGTAGTGCGACAGGCGCTGCCCGAGGCCGACCCGCTGGAGCATGTCGGTCGCGGCCTGCCGGGCCTGCCGCTGCCCGGCCAACTCCAGGGGCAGCATCACGTTTTCCAGGGCGCTCAGATTGGCCATCAGCTGAAAGCTCTGGAAGACGAAGCCGATCCGGCGGGCCCGCAGCGCCGCGCGGGCATCTTCGTGCAGTGCAAACAGGTCCTCGCCGTCCAGGCGGACCGTGCCGCGGCTCGGCGTGTCAAGCCCTGCGATGATGGACAGCAGCGTGCTCTTGCCCGAGCCCGAGGCCCCGACGATGGCCGCCGTCTCGCGGGCCCGCAGCTGAAAGTGGATATCGCGCAGAATGTCCAGGGTCCCCGTGGAATCGCTGACCGACTTGTAGACATGATCGACGGAGATGATGGCGGGCAGATGGGATTCAGACATGAAAGGCGATGCGTGTTGTTGGACCAATTTTCGATTCGGCGGGCAGACCGCCGCCACTTTATCCTGTTGTCGGTCGCTGCCGCCACCGCCGCCATCGCGGCCTCGCGCGGCACTGAGGCATCGGCCGCCAGCGCGCCGACCATCCTGGTCGTCGGTGATTCGCTGAGTGCCGAATATGGATTGCGCCGTGGCAGCGGCTGGGTCGCGCTGCTCGAACAGAAGCTGGCCGAGCAACATGTGCCGGCCCAGGTGGTCAATGCGAGCATCAGCGGCGAGACCACCTCCGGCGGCCGCTCACGCCTCGCGGCCCTGCTGGCCAAGCACCGTCCGGGGGTGGTGGTGATCGAGCTGGGGGGCAACGATGCCTTGCGCGGCCTGCCGCTGTCGATGACCCAGGACAATCTGCAGGCCATGGTGCAAAGTGCGCAGCAGGCCGGTGCACGTGTGCTGCTGGTGGGCATGCAGGTGCCGCCGAACTATGGGGGCGCCTACACCAAGGCCTTCAGCGAGGTCTTCGGCCAGGTGGCCAAGACCAGCCACGCGGCCCTGGTGCCGTTTCTGCTCAAGGGCGTGGCTGACAGCCCGGATGCCCCGAACCTGTTCCAGGCGGATCGCATCCACCCCAAGGAAGAGGCCCATCCGCAGATGCTGGCCAATGTGTGGCCGGAGCTGCGCCGGCTGCTCAGATAGCCGGCGGGCCGGACACCTGCCCCGCAGTCGCCCTGCAGCGCTCAGGGGGCGGGACTCTCTCCAGGCTGTTCGGGCGGCGCCTCAGCATCGTCCCCCTCCGGCATTCCATCGGGGTCGTGCGCCACCTCTCCCGCATGCTTGCGGTCTGCCTTGGCCTTGAGTTTTTCTTCTTTCTTGCGCTTTTTCGCCAGTTCCTTCTGGCGTTTCTCATAGCCATAGTTGGGTGTTGCCAAGTCGGGTACTCCTTATCAGTTTGAAGACCACTGTAACACCCCGGCCGTGCGCCGCCGATCAAGCGGCGCCCGACACCCCGGCAGACCGCACCGCCCCCCGGTACGCATGCCAGCTCGCATGGCCGAGCCAGGGCCCGACCAGCACGATCCCGGCGCCCCAGGGCCACAGCGCCAACACCACCAGGGCGGTGATCAGCAGGCCCCACAACAGCATGACGCCAGGGTGCCCCCCGACCACCCGCAGGCTGGTGATGCCGGCCGTGATCGCATCGGTGTCGCGGTCGAGGATCATCGGGATGGACACCACGGCCGTCGAATAGACCAGGGCCGCGAACACCCCGCCCACCAGGGTGTAGACGAGCACGAACTCCAGGTTTTCGGGATTGAAGATGGCCCTCACCACCCCCGTGGTCGACGGCATGCCGGTGTTGAAGAACACCGCGAACACCACCAGGGAGGCCCGCCCCCACAGCAGTTCGAGCACGATGAGCACCAGCACCAGCATGCCCATGCTGCCAAGGTGCCGGTCCCAGCAGGTGATGGACAGACCGAGCTCGGGCCGCAGCCCCTGCTCGCGGCGCTGGCTGGCATGGTAGAGGCCCATGGCCATGAAGGGCCCCAGCAGCAGGCAGCCGGAAGCGATCGACATGGTGTATTCAGGGCTGCTGCGGAACACCCAGCGCAACACCAGCGCCATGCCCCAGAAACAGACCCCGTAGAACAGGGCGATGCCCGGCGCAGCCCGCAGATCGCGGGCGCCGGCCAACAGCCAGGCAAAGGGGTCGCGCCAACGCAGCGGGGCGAGTTCGATGGACTCGGACACCTCGCCGCTGGCAGCGGCGGCCGGTTCGGCTGCGGCGGTCGCTGGATCGGGAGCCGGTGAAGTCGCCATGGTGTGGTGCGGCCCCGGAGCCCGGGGCCGAGTGATGGACAAGGCCACAGGCTAACGGTGCCGCCGCGGCTCGGGCACCCAGGAAACTACCGAGCCGACCGCCAGACCCGGGCCGGCTCAGGCCGGGGGCAACTGGCTGCCCAGCGCTTGCGCCAGGTCGCGCCGGAGGTCGTCGACCGACTCCAGCCCCACCGAGAACCGCACCACCGTGCCCGGCAGCAGGTGCGGGGTCGGACGCTGGCGCATGCTGCGCAGATCGTAGGGCACCACCAGGCTCATGGGGCCGCCCCAGCTGTAACCGAGCTTGAACAGGCGCAGGGCATCGCAGAAGGCATCCACCTGCGCCGGGCTGAAGCGCGCGTCGAACACCACGCTGAACAAGCCGGCCGCCAACCCTTGCCCGCCGCCTGCCGGCGTGCACAGGGCCTGCCAGTGCTCATGACCGGGCGACCCCGGCCAGGCCGGATGCAGCACCTGCACCACCTGGGGCCGGGCGGCGCACCAGGCGGCCAGCGCCCGGGCCGCCTCATCATGGGCTCTGTAGCGCAGGGCCATGCTGGGCAGCGAACGCAGCACCGTCTCGACGTCATTGCCGCCCACCCCCAAACCCAGGCGCATGTGGGTGGCCTTGAGCCGCTGATGCAACGCCTTGTCCCGTGTGATCACGCTGCCCATCAGCACATCACCCCCACCGCTGGGGTATTTGGTCAGGGCCTGGGCCGAGATGTCGACCCCCAGGCCGGGCGCCAGTTCGAATGGCCGGAAGGCCAGGCCGGCCCCCCAAGTGTTGTCGAGCGCGCAGAGCACCCCCTTGTCGCGGCAGATGCGCACCAGGGCGGGCAGATCGGGAAACTCGAGCGTCACCGAACCCGGCACCTCGAGCCAGACCAGGCGGGTGCGGGGGCCGATGCGGGCCGCCAGATCCGCCGGTTCCAGCGGATCGTAGAACTGGTGCGAGATGCCCCAGGCCGCCAGTTCGCCCTCGGCCAGTGCCTTGTTGGGGCCGTAGGCATTGTCGGGAATGAGCACCTCGTCGCCGCTTCGCAGCAGGGACAACGACACATTGGCGATGGCCGCCAGCCCGCTGGGCACCAGCAGACATTGCTGACCGCCCTCGAGGTGGCAGAGCCGCTCCTCCAGGGTGAAGGTCGTCGGCGTGCCGTGCAGCCCGTAGGTGTAGCCGCTGCGGCTGCGCCAGTCGCGCGCGCGCATGGCCGCCGTGTTGGCGAAGATCACGGTCGATGCCTTGTGCACCGCCGGCTGCGGCGCCGCAAAGCCCTCGGGGGGCTGGTAGGGGTGGTGGATCAGGCCGGTGGTCGCGTCCATCGGATCGGCGTCGGGCCGGGGCGCGGAAGGGGAAAGATGGGAATCGATCATGTGCCGATGGTATCGCCGTCAGGCGCCATGGCCCCGCACCGGACCGATGTGGTTCAAGTCGGCGCTGGGCACCCGGCCGAACCCCGGGCCGATGATTTATTTGTATCATCCCTCGCGGATGCCGGCCGCCGCCGCCGGCCCGCTTCCTGCCCACCCTGACCTCGCACGGCCCCCGCCCACAGGACTTGCATGCCCCCTGCGATCCGAGCCCTGTACCAGCAACTGACCGATTGGCGCATCGAGAACGACCATGTCGAACGCTCTGCCACCGAAGCCAATCTGCAGCGCCTGCACTGGCTGGCGCCCGGTGCGGCGGCCTGGAGCCTGCTGCAATGGCTGGTGTTCAGCGTGTTGCTCTGGCAGCACGACGGGCCCGTCGGCGCGGAATCCTGGCCGCTGGGCCGTTGGCTGATCCATCTCGCGGAATGGCCTCTGGCGCTGCTGATCACGGTGCTGGCACGTCGCTGGCGCCACCTGTCCCGGCGCTGGATCGGGCGCGCGCTGTGCTCTGCAGCCTTCGGCGCCACTGTGGTGCTGGCCAGCCTGCAGGCCGGTGTCGACCAATCGGTCGGCCAGGGCATCGCCTCCTACCTCCTGGCCTGCGTGGGCGCCAGCCTGGCGCTCTACCAGCGCCCGCTGAAATCCGGCTTGATGCTCGGCCTGGGTTATGCGCTCTTCTTCCACCTGGTCGGCAACGTGGATGCGGGTGCCGGAGCGTTGCTGCCCCTGCGTCTGCAGGGCCTGGTCGGCTGCGTACTGGCCTGGACGCTCTCGCTGCTGCTCTGGCGCCAGTTCAGCGCCCTCGCAGCCCAGGAGGAGCGACTGGCCCGGTTGACGGCCGAGCTGCAGCACAAACAGCAGGAGCTCGAGCGCCTGACCCGCGTGGACGCCCTCACCGGCGTGCTGAACCGCGCCACGTTCGCCGAACTCACCGAGCGCGAACTGGCCCGGGCCCGCCGCCAGGCCACCATGACCACCCTGCTGCTGCTGGACCTGGACCACTTCAAGCAGGTCAACGACAGTTGGGGCCACCCTTGCGGCGATGCGGTCCTCAAACAGGTGGCCGCCCTGTGCAGTGCCAGCCTGCGCAGCACCGACCTGGTCGGTCGACTCGGCGGAGAGGAATTCGTCGTGCTGCTGCCCGGCACCTCCCAGGAGGCCGGCCGGCGGATTGCCGAAAAGCTGCGCCAACGCATCGAGCAGAACGCGGTGAGCTTCGGCCAGCTCCGTGTGCGGGTCACCGTCAGCATCGGCCTGGCCTCCAATCCGCCGCAGCAGAATCAGAACTTTGAAATTCTTTACAGCGAGGCCGACAAGGCCCTCTACATGGCCAAGGAATGGGGCAGAAACCGCGTGGTGTAAGGCTTTGGCGCCCTGTGTCCCGATGGTTGGCCTGGCGGGCAGGCGCCGACCGGGACGACCACCGATAGCACCACGTCAACCACCTATCATGTCCAACGTTGAAACAGCACGGTGAGGCACCGTATCCAACCCCGTCAACCAAGGAAGCACATGATTCATCAGAACAAGCCACAGAGCCCTCTGCAAACCGGTGTCCGCGTCATGGCCGCGGCCCTGGGCCTGGCCGCTCTGGCTCTCACCTCCGGCTGCGTGGTGGCCCCGGCGCCGGTCCAGCCGGTCACCGTGGCCCCGGCGCCGGTGTACGTCGCCCCCACCTATGTCAGCCCGGGCGTGGGCTGGGTCTGGGAATTCCACCCCCACTACGGCTGGGGCTGGCACCACCCGCAATACGGCTGGCACCGGGGCTGGCGCTGAGCCGTGCTCAGGCTGGCCCCCGGGCCAGCCAGTCGAGCACACCCAGACCGGCCTGTCGGCCGGTGGCCAGACAGGCCGTCAGAAGGTAGCCCCCGGTGGGGGCTTCCCAATCCAGCATTTCCCCCGCACAGAAAATGCCCGGCAAGGCCGTCAGCATGAGGTGCGCATCGAGGCCTGAATAGGCCACCCCGCCCGCCGTACTGATCGCTTCGTCGATGGGACGCGGTGCGATCACCGTCACCGGCAAGGCCTTGATCGACTCCGCCAGCGCCACCGGGTCGGCCATGACCTCCCGATCCAACAGCTCATTGAGGACGGCCATCTTGATGCCTTCCAGGCCCAGCCGGCTCTTCAGATGGCTGGACAGCGACCGCGCGCCGCGCGGGTGGCGCAGTTCGGCCAGCACCCGCTGCGCGCTGTGGTCGGGCAGCAGGTCCAGATGGAACACCGCACGGCCATGCTGGCGGATGCCTTCACGCAGCCCCGCCGAGGCCGCATAGATCAGACTGCCTTCGACCCCCGTGGCCGTGGCCACGAATTCACCGCGCCGGCTGAGTTCCCGGCCTTCAGGGTCCTGCCATCGGATGGCCACCGACTTGAAGGGCAGACCGGCAAAACGTTCGGCAAAGAAGGGGGTCCATCCGGTCGCCAGAGGGGCGGCGTGACCCAGCAATTCCTCGATGAACTCGCGCCGAGACTCGCCTGCCCGCTGCGAGCGAGCCGGTACGTCGAAGCCGCAGTTGGCAGGCTGGAGCGAGGCCACGTCGACCCCCCGGGCCTGCAGCCAGGGCAGCCAGGCGCCATCGGAGCCCAGGCGCGACCAGCTGGCCCCCCCCAGGGCCAGCACCACCGCCCGGGCCCGCAGCGTCAGCGGACCCGAGGGACTGTGGAACAGCAGGCCGCCCTGCTCGTCGAAACCCAGCCATCGGTGCCGCATGTGGAATTGCACCCCGAGTCCGCGCAGGCGCTGCAGCCAGGCCCTCAGCAGGGGCGCGGCCTTCATGTCTGTCGGGAAGACACGGCCCGAACTGCCGACAAAGGTGCCCACCCCCAGACCTTCGGCCCAGGCCCGCACCTCGGGGCCGCCAAAGGCCTTCAGTGCGGGTTCGATCTGGGCGCGGCGGCTGCCGTAGCGGCCGGCGAAGGCCTCATGCGGCTCGGAGTGGGTCAGGTTGAGCCCGCCCTTGCCGGCCAACAAGAATTTGCGGCCCACCGAGGGCATGGCATCGAAGAGCTGCACCACCTGCCCGGCCGAGGCCAGCACCTCAGCCGCCATCAGGCCGGCCGGGCCGCCGCCGATGACGACCACAGGCTCGGCACCGGACAAGGCCGGGGTGGGGGCTGACGAGAGAGGATGGGACAGGATCATGGACAAGGGACCAACACAAACAAAAAAAGACGCGCCGAGTATGAGGGATGCCAGGAAGGCCAGTACTAGAGCCCCTGCACCTCGGCCCCCGGCCCCTCCAATGGCACCCATTCCCCTGTGGCGCTCAGAAAGGCGGCCCGCACCTCGGACAGGGGGACGGCCACCGCCAGCGCCACCGCCTGGGCATAGCGCCTGAGCTGCTGCACCAGCTCGGCCTGGCGCTCAGGCCGCGAGGCCGATTTGTGGTCCAGCACCCACCATTGGCCGCTGTCGCGCCGACGCACCAATCGGTCCAGGCGCAAGGATTCGCCGCCATGGTTCAAGGGCACCTCGTTGGCCGCCCACTGCACCTGATCGGCATCCCAGGCCCAGGCGCCCTGCCCGCAGGCGATGCGCCGCGCCGATTCGAGCGCCTGGGCCAGTTCGCCCTCTCCGAGGCCGAAATCGCGCCTCAGCGACTGCTGGCGTGCCACCGTCCAGTGCGGATCCAGATCCACCGCACGAAGCCCCCCTGCGCGCAGGGGCAGCCATTCAAGCAGCCGATGCATGGCCTCGCCCAGGGCCGCCACCCGCTCGTCCGGCAGTCCCCCGGTCGCAGGGCCGCCGCGAACGGCCGCTGCGGCCGCCACGCGCACACCGGCCCCGGGCATCCCCGCCGTCACGGCGGCCGCCGCCACCGACGGGCCGGCATCGGGCAACTGCAGCAACCCGAAATCGGAAACCGACAGGTCTGCAGCAGCCCGGGAGACCGGCACGCCGTCCTCCCCGGGCTCCAGCGGCACCAGCTCGCACAACGCCTGCAGCCTTTGCCACCAGCTACCCTCTGAAGCCCGATGCGGCGTCACCGACGAGATCACCAACTGCTGCCGCGCCCGGGTCAGCGCCACATACAGGGCATTGAGCTCCTCGCGCAGGCGCTCGCGGCGCTCGGCCTCGAGCGCCGCGAGCGCACAGGGCGGCGGCCGGCTTTCGCTGGCCAGGAAGACCAGGGACAGCGGCGCGGCCGCCTCGCCGGGCCAATCGACCAACATGCCCATCGATTCGGCGCGGGCCGCAGGCGCATCGGTGTCGAGCAGCAGCACCAGCGGCGCCTCCAGCCCCTTGGCGCCATGGATGGTCAGCAGTCGCACCGCCGCGGCGTCGGCACGCGCCGGTGCCGGCACCCGGCCCGCCTTCAGCGCCCGCACGAAGCCATAGGCGCTCACGTAGCGCCCGCCGTCGACCTGCAAGGCCGCCGCCAGCAGGGCCCTCAGATTGCCCAGCACCGCATCGCGGCGGGTCGGCGGCGCGCTGGCGGCAAAGCGGGCCAGCACCTCCCCCTCGTGGTAGATGGCATCCAGGGCATCGTGCGGCGGCAGCGCCTGCAGGCTGTGCTGCCAACGGCTGAGCTGCGCCCCCAGCCCCCGCAGCGCGGGCGGCCAGTCGGACGGCAAGCTGTCGATGGCCTGCAGCAGGCCCAGCCACGAGGCCGGGGCCCGTGGCGACGCGGCGTCGCCCTCCGCCGCCCGGGCTTCGGCACGGCGCTGGCGCTGCAGCAGTGCAATGCGAACCAGGTCGTCGTCAGACAGGCCGAACAGAGGCGATTTCAGGGCCCGGGCCAGCGACAGGTCGTGCTGTGGCGACACCAGGGCGTCGATCAGGGCCAGCAGGTCCTGGACCTCGGGCGCCTCGTCCAGCGATGATTTTTCGGGCTGCTGGGTCGGGATGCCCAGGGCCTGCAAGGCCTGCTGCATGACCGCCAGCCGATCCCGCCGGCGCGACAGCACCATGATGTCGCGCGGCTGCAGTCCGGCCTGCCCCTCGGGGCCGGGCTGCAGCAGGGAGCGCAACCACAGCGCGGCCTGCTGGCACTCGAGGCTGCGCAAGGTCTCTTCGGGCGTGGTGCGCGGGGTCTGCAGGCTGTCGCGCCAGGGTGCGGCGGCCTCGGCGGCGCCCTCCCGCTCGGGCCGGGGGATGGCCGGCAGGCACAGCGTGGCACCGCGCTGACGCGAATCGGTGGTGTGCGGCCGGTAGCCTTCGTACTCGCCGGCCTGCTGCGCGGCCAGCATGGTCGCGTTCACCAGATCGATGACCTCGGGCGCGTTGCGCCGGGTGTGGTCGCAGCTCAGGCGATCGCCGCCCAATCCTTCGACCACGAAGCGCTGGGCCGCGCGGAACACCTGCGGCTCGGCCCGCCGGAAGCGGTAGATGCTCTGCTTGGGGTCGCCGACGATGAACACGCTGGGCGCCTGGCCGGCACCCGCGTAACCCGCCAGCCAGGCATGCAGGGCCTGCCACTGCAGCGGGTTGGTGTCCTGGAACTCATCGATGAGCAGGTGCCGCACCCGCGCGTCCAGGCGTTCCTGGACCCAGCCGCTGAGCACCGGGTCGGACAGCATCACCAGCGCGGCACGCTCGACATCGTTCATGTCGACCCAGGCCCGCTCATGCTTGAGTGCCGCGAATTCGTCCAGCAGGAGCCGGGCGAGCCTGGCCATCCGTTGCTGGTGCACCCAGGCCTGGTGCTGGCGCCGGGCCTCGCACAGGTCCTGCAGTTCTGCTTCGGCCTCCTGGGCCGCCCCGAATTTCTGCAGATGGCGGCTCAGGCGGTCCGCCTCCTTGACGAACAGCGCCCGGCGCAGCGCCTCGAGGCGGGGCTCGCCGGGCGGCCCCAGAAAGGCGTCGACGATGGCCGCAGCGGCCTTGGGGGCGGTGGCGCCGCTTTCACGCCCCAAGGCCGCTGACCAGGCATGCCAGCGCCGCGCCGTCGCCACGTCGTCCAGGGCCTGGGACGGCTCCTCATGGGCCAGCCAGCCGGGCCGCCGCTGCGCGAACAGGGCGTGGAAGTGCGGCACGGACGCCTCGACCACGCCCTGCCCATCGGCCAGGGCGAACTCGGTGCGCCGGGCCAGCGCCGCCAGCAGTGCCTTCTGGGTCTGGGCGCGGCCGTGTTCGGCGATCAGGGCGTCATGGTCGGCCCGCGCCGCCGGGCGCTCCAGCAGGGCCCGGTAGAAGCGCCGCCACACGACCGCCACCGCCTCGCTGTCGTCTTCCAGCAGCTCATAGCCGGCCGGCAGGCCCATGCGGTCCAGCACCGCCAGCGGGGCGGTGCGCAGCAGGGCGGCAAACCAGCTGTGGAAGGTGCGCACCTGCACCGGCCGGCCGGCATCGAACAGCGCCTGCTGCAACTGCTGCAACAGCGCCGCCTGGCCCGCTCCGCCCTGGCCCTGCTGCCATGCCGATGCCGGAACGCCGCGCAGCTGCAACTCGAGCTGCAGCCGCTCGGCCGGGGCCTGGGCGAACTCGGCCAGCCATTCGTGCAGGCGTTGGCGCATCTCGCCAGCCGCCTTCTTGGTGAAGGTGATGGCCAGGATCTCATGCGGGGCGCAGCCCTCGAGCAGCGCCCGCACGATCCGCGACACCAGCATCCAGGTCTTGCCGGCACCGGCGCAGGCCTCGACGGCCACGCTGCGCCGGGGATCGCAGGCGATCGAATAGAAATGCGCGGGCGCGACACGCAGCCCGTTGTGCTCGTAGGCCAGCAGGGCCGGATCAGTCAAGTCGAGTCTCCTGCGCAGGGGCTGCGCTCCAGAAATCCTTGCGGCACAGGCCGCGGGCCGCACAGAAGTCGCAGACGGCGCCATCGCCCAGCGCCGGCAGCACCGCGCCGTGCGTCAAACGTTCCAGATCGTGTGCGATGCCCGCCAGCAAGGCGTCGCGCAGCGTCTCCACCTCGGGCTGCTCAAGCAATTCGGTCTTCCCGCCCTCGCCCACATGGACATAGGCGGCCCGCAGCGGCAGGTCGGCCGGGGTCTGGTCCTGGCCGGTCGCCGCGCCGTCGCCCTGCAGCAGGGCGGCGTAGAAAGCCAGTTGGGTGTCTTCGCCGGCGGCCTTGAGGCGCTCACGGGTGCGCTGCAGCGATTCGGTCTTGTAGTCGATCACCAGCCGTGCGCCACCCTGCTCCGGGGCCTGGGCCCGCACCTGATCCAGGCGGTCGATCTGGCCCACCAGCTGCAGCCCGGCATGGGGCCGTTCGAGCCAGCGTTCACCCCACAGGGCCTGGCCGCCCTCGGCCCGCTCATGCTCGTCGAGCCAGTCCAGATAGCCCTCCCGCACCTGCGGCCAGACCGCTTCGAAAGGCAGGAACTCCTCGGCCTCCAGGCCCTGGTGCCGGGTCGCCTCGGCGGCGGCCTGTGTCAGCAGCTCGCGCCGCTCCGCCCGCTCAGCCGATGGCGCCTGCGTCAGGGCGTCATGGAAGCGTTTGAGCACCTCGTGCAGCCAGAGTCCGAAATCGCGCTTGTCGACCTCGGCATCGAGTTCATCCGAGGTCTGCAGCCCCAATTGGCGCAAGGCGAAGAAGCGGTAGGGACAGCGCCGCAGGTCTTCATACGCGCTGGCCGACAGCCGCTGCAGGGGCAGGTCCCGGCCGACGGGCAGAGGGCGCTGCACCGGCGTGGCGGCCAAGCGGTGCGCCACCCGGGGCTCCTGCGCCGCCAGCCCCTGTCCAGGCCGGGTCTGCAGTTCCTGGACCAGGGCGCTGGGCAACAGCGGCTCGCCGCCGTCGTCGCTCTCTCGCCAGAGCAGGTCCACGCGGGGCTGGCTCAGGGCATGACGCCAGGCCGCCGCCTGGGCCTGCTGGAGATCCTGACGCAGCGGCAGGCCCAGGGCCTGCCGCTGCGCGCTGGTCCAGGCCCCGGGGGGCTCGGGCGAAGCCGGCAGCCGCTGCTCATCGCAACCCGGCACGACGACCGCACCCCAGGGACGCGCCAGCAACTGGCTCAGGGGCAGCACGACCACCTGGGCATCGACATACACCGGCAGCTCGTCGGCCATGAAGCTGGCCGCCTCCAGCGCCTGGTGCACCCAGGCGGTGAATTCGCCCGGGTCCATGCGACGGCTGGCCCAGGGCGTGTCGGAAAGGCTCTGCATCCAGAGCGCCTGCGACGCTTCATCGAGGCGCAGCACGGACAGCAGCCGGGCGCCTGCCGGATCGTCCTGCAGGCCGTCCCACTGGCCGCTGTCCCGCAGGGCTTCGCGCAGCGACAGCAGCCAGGCGGCCAGGGGGCGCGGCGCGGTCAGCGTGGTCCGCAGGGCATCGACCTGCCCCAGCCAGTCCGCCGCCTCGCCGCCGGCATCGTCGCCGGCAAAGCTGCCGACGCCCGCTGCCAGGGCCCGCCGCCAGTCGCGCAGACCCAGCCTGCGCCAGCGCGACTCGCAGTGGTCCAGACAGGCCCCGCGCCAGCGCGGCGCGCCCTTGAGCCAGTCGAGCACCTCGTCGGTGCTGGGGTTCCAGTGCGCGGCGCGCAACAGGCTCATCACCTGGGCAGCGGCCCGGGTGGTCGAGAGCTTCCAGCCGCTCTCATCGCGCAGCGGGATCCGGCGCGCCGCCAGCATGGCGCTGATGCGCCGGGTGATGGCCCGGTCGAGCGACACCAGCGCCACCGGCCACTGGCCCGCCTGCACCCGTTGCAGCACCACGGCGGCGGCCCGCTCGGCCTCGTCCTCGCCGTCACGGCAGGCGTGCAGTTGCGCCGATGGTGTGCTCGCCATCTCGAGCCAAGGCCCCGGAAGATCGAAACGCCGGACCTGCCGGTCGGGATCGGCCTGGGCGTGGCGGACCAGCGCATCGGTGAGGGGATCGGCCTGGAAACCGTCCAGCACCAGCAGCAGGCGGGTCCCGGCCAGCGCCGGGCCGAACAGCAGGTCGGTGCCCTGGGTCGAGGCCAGGGCCCATTCGAGGGCGATGCGCGCGCAGGCCGCCTCGTAGGCCAGCACCGGGGCCTCCAGGCCCAGGCTCAGCGCCTCGCGGGCCTGGGCGCCCCAGCGCTCACGCTCAGCGGGCAGTTGCGAGGCCACGCAGCGCATCAGTTGACCGGCCGATTCGGCCAGACCGGGCGCCAGTTGCCGTGCCTGCTCGCGCAGACCGGCCCGTTCGAGCAGGTCGCGGGCGGTCAGCACGTCATGCGCGGCATCCAGGGTCAGGTCCTCGCCGGCAGGCAGCGGCAGCCCGCAGGCGCGCGCCCAGTTGAGGGTGGTCTCGAAACGCGGGGCAAAGCCGTCCGGGCAGGCACGCGCCCAGTAGCGCCGGGCCGTCACCATCAGATGGGCATAGGGCAGCAGGACCACCACTTCGGCCGGATGCACCCGGGCCTGCGCCATCGCCTCCTGCAACCGGGCCACCAGCCCGGTCGGCGGCGCCAGCCAGAAGCGGTCGGCAGCCACCGGCCACGGATCGGGATGGGGGTCTGCAGCGCTGCCGGCCTGTCCCGCCAGGCCGGACCTGTGCGGGTCATGGTTTTTGGCTATGCTGCTCATAGGCGATCCATGTCGGATGACGACACTTGGTTTCTGTCACAATGCCGCCACTTTAGCTGCATCTCCTCCTTCAAAAGATTCACTCCAAGGAAAGCACCATGGCCAGCGAACTGATCAAACACATCTCTGACGCCTCCTTCGAAGCCGACGTCCTGCAGGCCGACAAGCCGGTGCTGGTGGACTACTGGGCCGAATGGTGCGGCCCCTGCAAGATGATCGCCCCCATCCTCGACGAAGTGGCCAACGGCTACCAGGGCAAGCTGCAGATCGCCAAGATGAATGTCGACGAGAACCGTGACATCCCGGCCAAGTTCGGCATCCGCGGCATCCCGACCCTGATGCTGTTCAAGAACGGCCAACTCGCCGCCACCAAGGTGGGTGCCCTCAACAAGGCCGCCCTGACCGCCTTCATCGACCAGCAACTGGCCTGAGCAGGACCCGGCCCGGCGGCCTGATCGGCCCGGGCCGGCGCCGGCACCAGCAAGGACTTCGCGGGCCGCTCACTTTTCCTGTCATAATCCATCCAACTCATCTGCCAGCAGACAAACTGGCAGGTTCGAGTACCCGGTTTGCGAGGCCTCTCTCGCCTCCCCCCAAACCTCCCCCGAATCAGTCAGCCCGCAAGGGATTTTTTGACGACCCCTGTCCGGGTCAGTCCACGCAGGACCCTCCATGCATTTGAACGAACTCAAGGCACTCCATGTGTCTGAAGTGTTGAAGCAAGCCGAAGAGCTTGAAATCGAAAACACGGGCCGCATGCGCAAACAGGAGCTGATGTTTGCGATCATCAAGAAGCGCGCAAAGGCTGGCGAACAGGTGTTTGCCGACGGCGTGCTGGAAATCCTGCCTGACGGCTTCGGCTTCCTGCGCAGCCCCGACAGCAGCTACACCGCCAGCACCGACGACATCTACATCTCGCCCAGCCAGGTGCGCCGCTTCAACCTGCACACCGGCGACATGATCGAAGGCGAGGTGCGCACGCCCAAGGACGGCGAACGCTACTTCGCCCTGACCAAGCTCGACTCGGTCAACGGCGGCCCGCCCGAGCAGAACAAGCACAAGGTGATGTTCGAGAACCTGACGCCGCTGTTCCCCAAGGAGCAGATGCGCCTGGAACGCGAGATCAAGGGTGACGAGAACATCACCGGCCGCATCATCGACATCATCGCCCCCATCGGCCGCGGCCAACGCGCCCTGATCGTGGCGCCGCCCAAGAGCGGCAAGACGGTGATGATGCAGCACATCGCCCACGCCATCACCGCCAACAACCCCGACGTGCACCTGATGGTGCTGCTGGTGGACGAGCGCCCTGAAGAAGTGACCGAGATGCAGCGCTCGGTCAAGGGCGAGATCATCGCCTCGACCTTCGACGAACCGGCCGCCCGCCATGTGCACGTGGCCGAGATGGTGATCGAGCGCGCCAAGCGCCTGGTCGAACTCAAGAAGGACGTGGTCATCCTGCTCGACTCCATCACCCGCCTGGCCCGCGCCTACAACAACGTCGTGCCCTCCTCGGGCAAGGTGCTGTCCGGCGGTGTCGACTCCAACGCCCTGCAACGCCCCAAGCGCTTCTTCGGAGCCGCCCGCAAGGTCGAGGAAGGCGGCTCGCTGACCATCATCGCCACCGCCCTGGTCGACACCGGCAGCCGCATGGACGAGGTGATCTTTGAAGAATTCAAGGGCACCGGCAACTGCGAAATCCACCTGAGCCGCCGCCTCTACGAAAAGCGCGTCTTCCCGGCCATCGAGCTCAACAAGAGCGGCACCCGCCGCGAAGAGCTGCTGCTGCCGCCCGAGATCCTGCAGAAGACCCGCATCCTGCGCCAGTTCATGTACAACATGGACGAGATCGAGTCCATGGAGCTGATGATCAAGAACATGAAGGCCACCAAGACCAATGTCGACTTCTTCGACATGATGCGCCGCGGCGGCTGACCCCGCCGCAACGGCCCGCCCCATCAGGGGCGGCACCCCATCCCGCACGCCTGGCCGCCTGCGGGATTTTTTTTGCCTCATCAGGGATCGCCGGAGAAGGCGGCTGCGGTTTGGAGGGTGAAGCGGTCGGTATCGCGGGGTATGGATGCCGCATCGGATACGGGGTCCAATCCTCGCCGAGAGGGCTCCGCAGCTTGATACATGGCTTGCCTTATGGCTTTCATCGCCATATATTGAGATACATGGCAAAACGTGACCCTGCGACCCACAAGCCGACCGCACGCGTCGGATGGAACAACCGCTCGCAGACGGTCACCATGCCGCTCGAATATCGGTTTCCCGAGTCTGTGCGCGAAGTCTTCATCCGCCGAGAGGGCGAAAGCGTCATCTTGACGCCGCGCCCCACCGACTGGTCCGGCTTCTTCTCGTCCGGCTTGAAGGTCTCTGGCGACTTCATGGCTGAACGAGAAGACCTGCCGATCCAGGAGCGCCGGTTTTGACGGCGCAACTGTTCATGCTGGACACCGACACCTGCATCTTGCTTATGCGGGGTGCGTCCTCGACCTTGGCGACCAAGGTGCAGTCGGTGCCTCTGCAGCGACAGGTGATGTCGGCCGTGACATTGGCCGAGCTGAGCTATGGCATACAGGCCTCTGCTGCGGCCAAGCGCCGACAGAACCAATCCGTTCTGGACAGTCTGGCCTTGCATCTCGCTGTGCTGGATTGGCCTCAGGATGCGGCGAAATATTGCGCCGAGATCCGGGCTGACCTGAAAAAGCGTGGTGCGCAGCTCGGTGCGGCCGATCTCATGATTGCGGCCCATGCGCGGGCCTTGGGCGCCATCGTCGTCACGAACAATGTGAAGGACTTCGGGCGCGTGAAGGGCCTGCAAGTCGAAAACTGGACACAGTAGAGAAACAGCCATCTCCTCTGCTCACCGACTGCGGCAAAGTGCCGATCCGCTTTCCAAAACGGTGGCCGCTCCCGTCTGAAGTGCGGTTCTTTCACGTCTGTGGGCTTCTTGTGGCGACGCTGCCCCACGACACCGAGCGCCCTGCGGGCAATCCGCTTCCAGCCGGCCAAAAATGCTTCTCTGTGGGCACGTTTTGGGCCCGACCTCGACCCGCGCTGGTGCGCGCGGGCACCAAAGTCACGCGATAGAGGGCCCGATTCAGGGTTTTCATGGTGTTCTTGCCTGGCCCAGAACCTGCTAAGTTGCTAACTGTCGACAGTCTTCTGTCGAAGATCAACCCAAAGCAGGCCATCTTGCGCTAGCGGGTGCCTGCCCAACCGGAAGGAAACGTGCATGTCGACCGTGTCTCCCCAACCAGGGTCTTCCCAACAAAGCGAGCGCCAGGTGCGCGAAGACCTGGCGGCGGCCTACCGCCTGATCGCGCATTTCGGGCTCGATGACAGCATCTACACCCACATCTCGGCCCGCGTGCCCGGCACCCAGGACCAGTTCCTGATCAACCCCTTCGGCCTGCTGTTCCGCGATATCACCGCCTCGTCGCTGGTGAAGATCGACCTGGAGGGCCGCATCCTCGAGCCCTCGCCCTACGACGTGAACCCGGCCGGCTTCACCATCCACAGCGCGGTGCACTCGGCCCGCCACGATGCCGCCTGCGTGCTGCACACCCACACCGTGGCCGGTGTGGCGGTGTCCTCGCTGCAAGAGGGGCTGCAGCCCTGCAACCAATGGGCGCTGCAGTTCCACAACCGGGTCGTCTACCACGAGTTCGAAGGCATCGCACTCGACCTGGATGAGCGCGAGCGCCTGATCGCCGACCTGGGCCCGACAGCCCGCGCCATGATCCTGCGCAACCACGGCCTCATGACCCTGGGCCGCACGGTGTCCGAGGCCCTGATCCTGATGCTCAACCTCGACCGCGCCTGCCGCGTGCAACTGGCCATCCAGGGCAGCGGCCAGGCGGTGCGCCCCGTTTCGCCCGAGGTCTGCGAACGCACCGCGCGCCAATACGAAAGCGGTGACAGCAACCGCCTCGAAGGCCAGACCGACCCCTGCCAGCGCGAATGGCTGGGCCTGCTCAGGCACCTCGAGCGCCCCGCCCCCAGCAGCTTCCGCGACTGAGCCCCGCCCCCAGCATCCCCTTGCATGACCTGCCCCCACCCACCCACAAAGGATTCCTGCCATGAAGCGTCGTGAAATGATCCAACTCGGTGCCAGCGGACTCGGCCTCTCCCTGGCCGGCATTCCCCTGAGCGTGCTGGCCCAGGACCGCAAAGGCGGCGTGCTCAATGTGCTGGTGCAGCCCGAACCCCCGGGCCTGATGCTGGGCATGGTGCAGAACGGCCCCACCCAGCTGATCGCGGGCAACATCTACGAGGGCCTGCTGCGCTACGACGAAAAGCTCAACCCGCAGCCCCTGCTGGCCACCGCCTGGACCATGAGCAAGGACGGCCTGGTCTACACCTTCAAACTCAAGCCCGGCGTGAAGTGGCATGACGGCAAGCCCTTCAGCTCGGCCGATGTGGTGTTCTCGGTCGATGTGTTCCTGCGCAAGACCCACGCGCGGCTGCGCGGCAATCTGGAGTGCCTGGACACGGTCAAGGCCCTCGACCCCTTGACGGTCGAGTTCAAGCTCAAGTACCCCTTCGGCCCTTTCCTGGGCCTGTTCGAGACCGGCACCATGCCCATGGTGCCCCGGCATGTCTACGAAGGCAGCGACTTCGCCACCAACCCGGCCAATGCCACCCCGCTGGGCACCGGCCCCTTCAAGTTCAAGGAATGGGTCAAGGGCTCGTACATCCAGCTGGTGGCCAACGAGGCCTACCACACGCCCGGCCAGCCGCTGCTGGAAAGCCTGTACTTCCACGTCATCCCCGACGCGGCCTCGCGGGCTGCGGCCTTCGAATCGGGCAAGGTCGATGTGGTGCCCGGCGGTGCGGTCGAGTTCTTCGATGTGCAGCGCCTGTCCAAGCTGCCCGGCGTGACGCTGAGCACCAAGGGCTGGGAGTTCTTCTCGCCCCATTCGTGGCTGTGGCTGAACCACCGCAAGGCCCCGATGAACAACGTCAAGTTCCGCCAGGCCGTGATGTTCGCCATCGACCGCGAGGCCATGGCCAAGATCGCCTGGCAAGGCTTTGCCAAACCCGCCACCGGCCCTTTCAACAGCCACATCAAGTACTACAGCGACGACGTGGCCAAATACCCGCGCAACCTTGAGAAGGCCAAGCAGCTGCTGGCCGAGTCGGGCTACAAGGGCGAGCCGCTCAAGCTGCTGCCCCTGCCCTATGGGGAATCGTGGCAGCGCCAGGCCGAGATCGTGCGCCAGAACCTCACCCAGGCCGGCATCAAGATCGAACTCACCGGCACCGATGTGGCGGGCTGGAACCAGCGCCTCAACGAGTGGGACTACGACATCGCCTTCACCTACGTCTACCAGTACGGTGACCCGGCCCTGGGCGTGGCCCGCAACTACACCAGCAGCAACATCGCCAAGGGCTCGCCCTTCAACAACGTCGAGGGCTACAGCAACAGCCGCGTCGACGCCCTGTTTGCCGCCGGCGCCCGCGCCACCGACCCCGAATCCCGCGCCAAGGCCTACCTGGAAGTGCAGAAGCTGCTGCTCGAAGAGGTGCCCGTGGCCTGGCTGCACGAGATCAACTTCCCCACGCTCTACCGCAGCAAGGTCAAGAACCCGATCAGCTCGGGCATCGGCCTGAACGACAGCCTGAGCCGCGCCTCGCTGGCCTGAGCCCTCCCGCCCAAACCTCTTGCCGGATCTGCCCATGAAACGTCTGCAGTACATGCTCACCCGCATCGTGCAGGGCCTGCTGGCCCTGATGCTGATCGCCACCGTGAACTTCCTGCTCATCCGCGCCGCCCCGGGCGACCCGGTGTCGGTGCTCGCGGGCGAGGCCGGCGCGTCGGACGCCCAGTTCGTGGCCCAGTTGCGCCAGGAGTTCGGGTTGGACCAGCCGCTGAGCACCCAGCTCGGCAGCTACCTGGGGCACGTGGCCACACTCGACCTGGGCTGGTCGTATCGGCAGCAGCAACCGGTGCTCAAGCTGATCGCCGACCGCCTGCCCGCCACCCTGCTGCTGACGGGCAGCGCCTTCGCGCTGTCGTTGCTGTTCGGCGTGGGCCTGGGCGCCATGGCCAGCCGGCGCGTGGGCAGTTGGCTGGACAGTGCCATCACCGTGGTGGCGCTGATCTCCTTTGCCACGCCGCTGTACTGGCTGGCCATGATGGCGGTGCTGATCTTCACCGTGCAGCTCGACTGGCTGCCCGGCTTCGGCTTCTTCACGGTGGGCAGCTCCTTGAGCGGCCTGGATCGGGCGCTGGACATCGGCAAGCACCTGATCCTGCCGGCCCTGACCCTGGCCCTGTTCTACATGGCCGTGTATGCCCGCATGACGCGCGCCTCGATGCTGGAGGTGGCCCAGATGGACTTCGTCAAGACGGCACGCGCCAAGGGCGTGCACCCTGGCCGCATCCAGCGCCACCACATCTTGCGCAATGCCCTGCTGCCCGTGGTGACCCTGGCCGGCATCCAGGCCGGCGGGATGATCGGCGGCGCAGTGCTGACCGAGACCGTGTTCGCCTGGCCCGGCATCGGCCGCCTGATGTTCGACGCCCTGCTGCAGCGCGACTACAACCTGCTGCTGGGCTGCTTCCTGGTCACCGCCGCGGTGGCCGTGCTGTTCAACCTGCTCACCGACCTGGTCTACACCCTGGTCGATCCGCGCATCGAGATCGCCTGAGGCCCCCCAATGAGTACCTCTTCCAAGAACTCTTTCTGGCGCCGCTTCCGGCGCAACCGTGGCGCCCTGTTCGGCCTCGTCGTGCTGATGTTGCTGGCGCTGGTGGTGGCCTTCGGGCCCCTGCTGGCCGCCCACGACCCCTGGGACATGGTCGAGCAACCGTTTCTGCAGCCCGGCCAGCAAAGCGGCTTCGCCCTGGGCACCGACACCCTGGGCCGCGACATCCTGTCGGGGGTGGTGCTGGGCGCGCGGGTCTCGCTGCTGATCGGCATCGTCTCGACCCTGGTGTCGCTGCTGATCGGCGTCAGCATCGGCGCCGTGGCCGGCTACTTCGGCCGCTGGGTGGATGCCACGCTGATGCGCTTCACCGAGCTGTTCCAGGCCATCCCGAGCTTTGCGCTGGCCATCGTGCTGGTGGCCATCTTCGAGCCCTCGGTGAAGTCCATCGTGGCGGCCATCGCCATCGTCTCGTGGCCGCCGGTGGCACGCCTGGTGCGCGGTGAGTTCCTCACCCTGCGCCAGCGCGACTTCGTGGCCGCCGCCCAGTTGTCGGGCCAGAGCACGCCGCGCATCATCCTCACCCAGATCCTGCCCAATGCCGCCTCGCCCATCGTGGTGATGGCCTCGCTGATGGTGGCCACCGCCATCCTGCTCGAATCGAGCCTGAGCTTCCTGGGCCTGGGCGACCCCAACCAGATGAGCTGGGGCTATATGGTGGGCTCGGCCCGCACCGTGCTGCGCCAGGCCTGGTGGATGGCGGTGTTTCCCGGCCTGGCCATCGTGCTCACCGTCCTGGCCCTGAACCTGGTCGGCGAGGGCCTCAACGACGGCCTGAACGCCCGCCTCGACGGGAGGCGCTGATGAACGCCATCCTGCAAGCCCCAGCCACCGCCCCCGCCCACCCGGCGGCGGCCTCCTCCGACACCGCAAGCCACGCCATGCCCGCCAACGACCCATTGACCGACCGCCCCGTGCTCGAAGTGCGCGGCCTCGACATCCAGCTGCCCCCGGGCGGCGACCGCCGGCTGGCCGTCCAGGGCGCTTCGTTCTCGCTGCAGGCCGGCCAGACGCTTTGCGTGGTCGGCGAATCGGGCTCGGGCAAATCGATGATCGCCAACGCCATCATGGGCCTGCTGCCCCGCCCCCACGTCGAGCCGGTGGCCGGCCAGATCCTGTTCGACGGGCAGGATCTGCTGCCTCTCGGCGAAACCCAGATGCGGGCGCTGCGCGGCCACCGCATCGGCATGGTGTTCCAGGAGCCCATGACCGCGCTCAACCCGGTGATGCGCATCGGCGAGCAACTGGCCGAGGTGTTCGACGCCCACCTGAAGCTGGGCGCTGCCGAAAAGCGCAGCCGCATCCTGGCCGCCCTGGCCGACGTGGGCCTGCCCGACCCGGCCCTGCTGATCGACAGCTACCCCTTCCGCCTCTCGGGCGGCCAGCGCCAGCGCGTGATGATCGCCTGCGCCATGCTGCTGGAGCCGCGCCTGCTGATCGCCGACGAACCCACCACCGCGCTCGACGTGACCACGCAGGCGCAGATCCTCAAGCTGATGCGCGAGCTGCAGCAACGCCGCGGCATGGCCCTTCTGTTCATCACCCACGACTTCGGGGTGGTGTCCGAGATCGCCGACCACGTGGTGGTGATGCAGACCGGCCAGGTGGTCGAGGCCGGCCCGGCGCGCCAGGTGCTGAGCCAGCCCAGCCACCCCTACACGCGCAAGCTGATCGCCGCCATCCCCCACGGTGAGCCCGCCCTCCGCGAGGGCGAGCCCGACCCCCTGCACGTGCTGCAGGTGCAGGACCTGTGCAAGACCTACAGCTCGGGCGGCGGTCTGTTCCGCAAAGGCCGGCAGGTCAGTGCTGCAAAGAACGTCAGCTTCGAGCTGCGGCGCGGCCAGACCCTGGGCCTGGTGGGCGAATCGGGCTCGGGCAAGTCGAGCGTGGGGCGCTGCATCGTCGGCCTGGCACCTTTCGAGTCGGGCCGCATCCTGTTCAAGGGCCGTAACCTGATGTCGGGCGCCGCGCTGCGCCGCCAGGCCCAGGGCAAGATCCAGATGGTCTTCCAGGACCCCTACGCCTCGCTCAATCCACGCCACCGCATCGGCCCCACCCTGGCCGCCGGCCCCATCGCCCAGGGCGTGCCCCGCGAGGTGGCCATGGCCCGGGCCCTGGAGCTGCTGCAACTGGTGGGCCTGGGCCCGGAGGCCGCCGACCGCTTTCCGCACGAGTTCTCGGGCGGCCAGCGCCAGCGCATCGGCATCGCCCGCGCCCTGGCCATGGAGCCCGAGCTGCTGGTGGCCGACGAGCCGGTCTCGGCCCTCGATGTGTCGGTGCAGGCCCAGGTGCTCAAACTGTTCGCCGAGGTGCGCGAGCGCTTCCAGTTGGCCATGGTCTTCATCACCCATGACCTGCGCGTGGCCGGCGAGATGTGCGACCACATCGCGGTGATGCAGCGCGGCCAGGTCGTCGAGTACGGCCCCAGCGCCGAGGTGCTGCGCCACCCGCAGCACGAGTACACGCGCCGACTGATCGATGCCATCCCGCGCCTGAACGCCCACCAAGACTGACCTTCGCCCCGCCAAGCCATGTCCGCGCCCCTGACCATCGCCTTTCTCAGCAGCAACCTCGACTTCAGCTACCTGCTGCCGGCCTTCCAGGCCCAATTCCCGCAGGCACAACTGCGCCTGGGCCAGGACCTGGGCCCGCTGGAAGACATCGACGCCGCCGTCTGCTGGTGCCCGCCCGAAGGCCTGCTGGCCCGTCTGCCCCGGCTGCGGCTGATCCAGTCGGTGGGCGCCGGCATCGACCACATCACGGCCGACCCCGCCCTGCCGGACCGGCCCGTGTGCCGCATCATCGACCCCGACATGGGCCAGGGCATGACCGCCTACGTCTGTTGGGCGGTGATCCAGCAGCAGCGCCACATGGGCGCCTATCTGCGCAGCGCTGCGGCACGCCGCTGGGAAGAGCAGCCGGTGCAGCCGCCGCGCCAGCACCGGGTCGGCATCGCCGGCCTGGGCACCCTGGGCCTGGCCTGCGCCCAGGCCCTGCTGGCCATCGGCTACAGCGTGCGCGGCTGGAGCCGCACCCACAAACATGACGCCAAACACGACGCCAAACCCGATCTGCCCGCCGGCCTGCAGGCCTTCCACGGCGCAGCCGGGCTGGCCGATTTCCTGGCCGGCTGCGACACCCTGGTCTGCCTGCTGCCACTGACCGACGACACCCGAGGCATCCTGAACCGCGAACTGTTCCGGCAACTGCCCCGGGGTGCCCACCTGATCAATGTCGGGCGCGGCGACCACCTGGTCGAGGCCGACCTGCTGGAGGCCCTGGCCGAAGGCCGGCTCGGCGCCGCCACCCTGGACGCCTTGAGCCAGGAGCCGTTGCCGCCGCAACACCCCTTCTGGGCCGACCCGCGCATCCTCATCACGCCCCACATCGCCACCCGCACCGCGCCGGCCGTGATCGCGCGCCAGACCGCCGACAACCTCGCCCGCATCGACGCCGGGCGGGCCTCCGAGGTGGCCGTCGACCTGCAACGCGGCTACTGAACCCTCCCGCACCCCTCCACGAAAGTCCCCACCATGAACACCCCCAGTGAGCTGGCCGCCAAGGACATCGCGTCCCACCTGCACTCCTTCACCAACCTCGCCGTGCACGGCGAGGTCGCCCCGCTGGTGATCACGCGGGGCGACGGCATCCATGTCGAAGACGAGCAGGGCCGCCGCTACATCGAAGGCATGTCGGGCCTGTGGTGCAGCTCGCTGGGTTTCAGCCACCCGCGCCTGGTCGCGGCCGGCACCCAGGCCCTGCAGACCCTGCCCTACTACCACACCTTCAACCACCGCTCCAACCCGGCGGTGGCGCAACTGGCCGAAAAGCTGCTGGCCCTGGCGCCGGCGCCCATGGCCCGGGTGTTCTTCGCCAACTCGGGCTCCGAGGCCAATGACAGCGCGGTCAAGATGGTCTGGTACTACCACAACGCCATCGGCCAGCCGGCCAAGAAGAAGATCCTGGCGCGCCAGCGCGCCTACCACGGCGTGACAGTGGCGGCAGCCAGCCTCAGCGGCCTGCCCGCCAACCACCAGGACTTCGACCTGCCCATCGCCCGCATCGGCCATGTCGAGTGCCCGCACCACTACCGCCACGGCCTGCCCGGCGAAAGCGAGGCCGACTTCGCCACCCGCCTGGCCAACTCACTGGAGCAGCGCATCCTGCAGGAAGGCCCCGACACCGTGGCCGCCTTCTTCGCCGAACCGGTGATGGGCGCCGGTGGCGTGATCGTGCCGCCCGAGACCTACTTCGAAAAAATCCAGGCCGTGCTGCGCAAGTACCGGGTGCTGCTGGTGGCCGACGAGGTGATCTGCGGCTTCGGCCGCACCGGCAATATGTTCGGCTCCACCACCTTCGGCCTGCAGCCCGACATCCTGACCTGTGCCAAGGCCCTGTCCTCGGGCTATGTGCCGATCTCGGCCGTCATGGTCTCGCCGGCCGTCCACGCCGCCCTGGCCGCCAACAGCGGGCGCATCGGCACCTTCGGCCACGGCTACACCTACTCGGGCCACCCGGTGGCCTCGGCCATCGCCCTCGAAACCCTGCGGGTCTACGAGGACGAGCGCATCCTGGAGCATGTGCAGGCCCTGGCCCCGGGCTTCCAGGCCCGGCTGCGCCAGTTCGGCCAGCGCCGCTGCGTGGGCGAAGCCCGGGGCGTGGGCCTGATCGGCGCCCTGGAACTGGTGGCCGACCAGGCCAGCCGCCAGGCCTTCGCGCCCGCCCTCAAGGCCGGCCCGCGCCTGGCCCAGCTGGCCCAGGAGCAGGGCCTGATCGTGCGCGCCATGGGCGACACCATCGCCCTGTGCCCGCCGCTGATCATCACCACCGCCCAGCTCGACGAGCTGTTCGCCCGCCTGGAAGCGGCCTTCGATCGCTTCGAGGCCGGCCTGGACGCCTGAGGCACGGAGGCGCCCATGCAAGCCTTTTTCGCCCCCGAACAACTGCTGCACACGCCGCAGCAGTTCATGCGCCTGGGCCGCCTGATGCCGGCCGCCGACCTGCCCGACCGCGCCGCCGCCCTGCAGTCGGCCCTGCAGGCCTGCGGTGTGCCGGTGCATGAGCCCGCCGATCCGGGCCGCGCCCCACTGGAAGCGGTGCACGCCCCGCATTACCTCGACTACCTGGAAACCGCCTGGGAACGCTGGCAGGCCCTGCGCCGCCCCGGCGTGGAGCCCGGCATCGAAGTGCTGCCCAACCTGGCCCCCTACCCCGTGCCGAGCGGCGGCAGCCGGCGCGGGCCCTGCCCCTCGCCCTCGCTGGTGGCGCAGACCGGCTACTACCTGGGCGATCTGTCCTGCCCCATCGGCGCGCCGAGCTGGCGTGCCATCCTGCGCTCGGCGCACAGCGCGGTGGCCGCCGCCGACGCGGTGATCGCGGGTGCCCCCAGCGCCTACGCCCTGTGCCGCCCCTCGGGCCACCATGCGCACCGAGACCGCGCCAGCGGCTTCTGCTTCGTCAACAACAACGCCTGCGCGGCGGCCCGCCTGCAGGCGCACTTCGGTCGTGTGGCCGTGCTCGACGTGGACGCGCACCACGGCGACGGCACGCAGAACATCTTCTACGACCGCACCGAGGTGATGACCGTCTCCACCCACGCCGACCCAGGCCAGTACTTTCCGTTCTACACCGGCTACGCCGAGGAGCGCGGCATCGGCGCCGGCATCGGCTGCAACCTGAACCTGCCGCTGGCCCATGGCAGCGGCAACGGCGAGTTCCTGCAGGCGTTGGCGGTGGCGGCCCAGGCCATCGAGCACTTCGCCCCACGGGCCCTGGTGCTGGCCCTGGGCTTCGACACCTACAAGGACGATCCGATCAGCGTGCTCAAACTCGACTTCGAGGCCTACCGAGCCACCGGCCGGCTGGTGCGCCGCCTGGGCCTGCCCACCGTGGTGGTCCAAGAAGGCGGCTACATGGTCGAAGCCATCGGCCCCGGCCTGAGCGCCTTTCTGGAGGGCCTGCATGGCTGAGCCAATCGCCACGGCCCGGATCGCGGTCGCTGCGCCGCAGGTCCGGGGCGGCCAGCAGCGCCAGGGCATGCTGCTGTTCCTCGGCGCGCTGCTGGCCTTCGCCTGCTACGACGCCTTTGCCAAGCACATGCTCGGCCGCTACCCCGCCACGCTGATGAACCTCACACGCTACCTGGCCGTGGGCAGCATGGCGGCCGTGCTGCTGTGGCGCCATGGCGACTGGCAGCTGTGGCGCCAGCCGCACCAGAGGCTGCTGTTGCTGCGCAGCCTGATGCTGGCCATCGTGGCCACCAGCTTCATGACCGCCCTGGCCAGCATGCCCCTGGCCGAGGCCACCGCCATCTATTTCACCGCCCCGCTGATCATGGTGGCCCTGTCGCCCTGGGTGCTGGGCGAGCGGGTCGGCCGCGTGCAATGGATCGCGGTCTGGATCGGCTTTGCCGGCATGCTGCTGATCGTGCGCCCCGGCGGCAGCCTGCCGCTGCAGGGCACGCTGCTGATGGCCCTGTCGGCCGTCTGCTACGCCCTGTTCCAGGTGCTGACGCGGCGCCTGTCCGGCCTGGTGGCGGCGCCGGTGCAGTACGCCTACATGGCGGCGGTGTGCCTGGTGGTCACCAATCTGCCCGCCCTGTTCGGCGCCCCGGTGGCCTGGCCGGCCTGGCCCGAGCTGGCCGTGCTGGTGGCCGGGGGCTGCGTCAGCGGCGCCGCCCAGCTCTTGCTGCTGGCGGCCTTCCGCCGCGTCTCGGCCTCGGTGCTGGCGCCGATGAACTACCTGCAGCTGCTGCTGGCGGTGCTGATCAGCACCTTCTGGTTCCAGCGCCCGCCCGATGCCCTGGCACTGGGCGGCATGGCCTTGATCGGGGCGGCCGGGGTCTACCTGGCCCTGCCGCGCGGCGCCAGAACGTAAAGTAGCGCCCCCTGAACCCGACAGCCGACATCAAGAGGAGATATGAAGCCCATCCCAGCCCCCCTGGCCGAACCCCGCACGCTCACGGCGGCGCCAGGCTTTTCATCGATCGACCTGCCCGATCTGGTCGCGGTGGTCGAGTCGCAGCTGCAGCAGGCCATCGTCGAAGGGCGGCTGCCGCCAGGGGCCCGCATCGTCGAGGCCGAACTGGCACGCCAGATGGGTGTCAGCCGCGCCCCGGTGCGCGAGGCGGCACGCCGCCTCGAAAGCCAGGGCCTGCTGGTGGCACGGCCACGCTATGGCTTCACGGTGCGCACCCTCGATCTGCAGCAGATCAACGACCTGTTCCAGGTGCGCATCGGACTCGAAGTCCTGGCCACCGGCCTGGCCTGCCGCCAGGCCAGCGATGCCCAGCTGGCCCAGCTGCAGGCCCGGGTCGACCACATGGTGGCGCAGGCCCCGCACCTGGGGCAGGCCGAACGCGTGGCCCTGGACCTGGGCATCCATGCCTGCATCTGCGAGATCTCGGGCAATGCCTACCTCTCGCGCCTGTTCAACAACATGCAGACCGAGATCCGCATGATCCTGGCCCTCACCGAGGGCAGCTACCGCGACCCCAAGCTGATCGCCGACTCGCATCAGCCGGTGGTGCAAGCCATGTTGCGGCGCGATGCCACCGCCGCCGAACAGGCCCTGCGCCACCACCTGGTCGAGGGCCAGGAGCATGTGCAGGCCCTGTTCCTGCACGCCCAGCACCGGAAAAGCCCCGCCGCCCCCACCCCAGCCTGAGCCCCTACCGCCATGAAGATCGTCCACTCCGACCAGCACCAGGGCCACGACCCGCAGCAGTTCATCGTGCGCGGCCGCCTGCAGCGCAGCAATGAACAACCCGAGCGCGCCACCCGATTGCTGGCCGCCGCCCAGGCGGCCGGCCACAGCGTGCTGGCACCGGACGACCATGGCCCCGGCCCGCGCGCCGCCATCCACACGCCGCAATACCTGCGCTTTCTCGAAACCGCCTGGGAGCGCTGGCAGCAGCTGGACAACGCCTCCGACGAGGTGATGCCCAATGTCTACCCCTTCCCGGGCCAGCCCTTCACCTACCCCGAGCATCTGGTGGGCCAGGCCGGCTACCACATGGGCGACAACGCCTGCAGCATCGGCCGCAACACCTGGCAGGCCGCGGTGGCCTCGGCCCACAGCGCCACCCATGCCGCCGAGCTGGTGCTGGCCGGCGAGCGCGCCGTCTACGCCCTGTGCCGCCCGCCGGGTCACCACGCCTACACCGACCGGGCCAACGGTTTCTGCTACCTCAACAACAGCGCCATCGCGGCCCAGCACCTGCGCCAGCGCCACGCCCGGGTGGCTGTGCTGGACATCGATGTGCACCACGGCAACGGCACCCAGGGCATCTTCTGGCGCCGCAAGGACGTGCTGACGGTGTCGCTGCATGCCGACCCCCATGTCTGCACCCCCTTCTTCACCGGCCATGCCCATGAGCACGGCGAGGGCGAAGGCCTGGGCTACAACCTCAACCTGCCGCTGCCGCGCGGCACCGGCGACGAGGCCTATCTGCTGGCACTCGACCAGGCCTTGCAGGCCGTGCGGGCCTTCGCCCCCGGCGCCCTGGTGCTGGCCCTGGGCCTGGACGCCCATGAGCGCGACCCCTACCGCATGCTGGCCATCACCACGCCCGGCTTTGCGCGCCTGTGCGCCGCGATCGCCCGCCTGGGCCTGCCGACCGTGCTGGTGCAGGAGGGCGGCTACCTGGGCGACGACCTGGGGCCCAATCTGGCAAGCGCCCTGCGCGGCTTCGAGTCGGCGGCCTGACATGAGCGGCCTGTCCATGCCCCCCACCCTGGAACGACCGGCCTGCGACAGCAGCGACAGCGCCGCCCTGCTGCCCGGCGCCGAGCTGCTGAGCGCCCCGCCGGCCCCGGTCACGCTCGAGCAGGCCCAGGCGCTGCTGGTGCGGCACTATGGCCTGCAGGGCGCCGATCTCCAGGCCCTCAGCGGCGAGCGCGACGCCAACTTCCTGGTGCGGCCGACGCAGGGCGCCACCTGCATGCTGAAGATCTCGCACCCCCGCGAGAGCGCGGTGGTGGCCGACTTCCAGACCCAGGTGCTGCGGCACCTGGAGGCCACGGCCCCTGAGCTGCCGGTCCAGCGCCTGCTGCCGACGCTGCAGGGCCAGGCCAGCCAGGTCCTGGACTGGCCCGACGGCGGGCGGCGGGTGATGCGCCTGTTCAGCTACCTCGAAGGCCTGCCCATGCCGCAGGCGCCGCGCTCCGAGGCACAGCGGCTCCAGGTGGCACGTCTGCTGGCCCGGCTCGACCGGGCCCTGGAGGGCTTCAGCCACCCTGCCGGCCAGCTCGCCCTGCCCTGGGACATCCAGCGCGCCGACCTGGCCCGGGGCCTGCTGGTGCATGTGGGCGACCCGGCGCGGCGCGCGCTGGCCCATCGCGCGCTCGATGGCTTCGAGGCCCGCGTCCTGCCCAGGCTGGGCGGGCTGCCCCGCCAGGCCATCCACAACGACTTCAACCTCTACAACCTGCTGGTCGACCCCGCGCAGCCCGAACGGCCCAGCGGGATCCTCGATTTCGGCGATCTGGTGATGGCGCCACGGCTCAACGACCTGGCGGTGGCCGCCTCCTACCAGCTCGACGAGCAGGGCCAGGGCGACGCGCTGTCGGCGATCGCCGGCTTCGCCGCCGCCTACCACGCCGAATGGCCGCTGCACCCCCTGGAGCTGGCCCTGCTGACCGATCTGGTGCGGGCCCGCCTGGTGATGGTGGTGGCCATCAGCGGCTGGCGCGCCGCCCGCCAGCCCGCCAACGCGCCCTACCTGCTGCGCAACAACGCGATCTCCTGGGCCCGCCTGCAGGCCCTGGACGGACTGTCACCCGAGCGCGCCGAACAGGCGCTGCGCCTGGCCTGCCCCTGAAAGACCCTGCCGCCATGACCCTGCCCTCCGACACCGCCGCCCTGATCGAACGCCGCGCCCGCCTGCTGGGCCCCGCCTACCGCCTTTTCTACGAAGAGCCGCTGCACCTGGTGCGCGGCGCGGGCGTGAATCTGTATGACGCCCAAGGTCGCCGCTACCTCGACGCCTACAACAACGTGGCCAGCGTGGGCCACGGCCACCCCCACGTGGTGCAGGCCCTGGCCCGCCAGGCCGCCCAGCTCAACACCCACACCCGCTACCTGCACGAGGGCGTGCTGGACTACGCCGAACGCCTGCTGGGCCACCTGCCCCGCGAGCTGGGCCGGGCCATGTTCACCTGCACCGGCAGCGAGGCCAACGACCTGGCGCTGCGCATTGCACGCGCCCACACCGGCGGCCAGGGCCTGGTGATCACCCGCTGGGCCTACCACGGCGTGACCACCGTGCTGGCCGAGGCCTCGCCGTCGCTGGGCTCGGGCATGCGGCTCGGGGCCACGGTGCGCACCGTGCCCGCCCCCGACAGCTACCGCGAGCCCGCAGCCGACCTGGGCCGGCGCCTGGCCCACGATGTGCGCGCCGCCATCGCCGACCTGCAGGCCCAGGGCCTGCAGCCGGCCGCCCTGCTGGTCGACTCGGTGTTCTCCAGCGACGGCCTGTGCACCGACCCGGCGGGCTTTCTGCAACCCGCCGTGCAGGCCATGCGCGAGGCCGGCGGCCTGTTCATCGCCGACGAGGTGCAGCCGGGCTTCGGCCGCACCGGCGAGGCCTTCTGGGGCTTCGAGCGCCACGGCCTGGTGCCCGACATCGTGACCCTGGGCAAGCCCATGGGCAACGGCCACCCCGTGGCCGGGCTTGCGGTGCGCCCCGAGGTGCTGGAGGCCTTCGGGCGCGAGTGCCGCTACTTCAACACCTTCGGCGGCAACCCGGTGTCGATGGCGGTGGCCGGCGCGGTGCTCGATGTGATCGAGCAGGAGGCGCTGCAGGCCAACGCGCTGGCCGTGGGGCGGCACCTGCGCCAGGGCCTGCAGGCCCTGGGCGCGCGCCATGAGGCCGTGGGCGATGTGCGGGGCGCCGGCCTGTTCGTGAGCGTCGAGCTGGTGGGCGACCGCGCCGCCCGCCAGCCGGCAGGCCCGCTGGCGGCGCGCGTGGTGAACGGCATGCGCCAGGCCGGCGTGCTGCTCAGCGCCTCCGGGCCGCAGGCCAACTGCCTGAAAATCCGCCCGCCCCTGGTGTTCTCGAAGGCCAACGCCGACGAACTGGTCGACAAGCTCGACTCGGTGCTGGCCGCCGTCGCCTGAGCCACGGCCCAGGTTCCCGATTCCGCCCGCAGGAGAGACCATGCCCCTTGCCCCCACCGCCGAGCGCCTGGCCCAGGCCGTGGCCCAGCTGGATGCCGAGATGATCGACACCCTGGGCGCCTTTGTCGCGGCCCGCAGCCCCTCGGGCGCCGAGCAGCCGGCGGCCGATTTCTTCGAGGCCCGGCTGCAGCAGCTGGGCCTGGACTGCGAACGCATCGTGCTCGACAGCCGGCAGCTCCGCGATTCGCCGCTGTTCTCCTGCCCCTGCGACCCCGACGGCGGACGGCACAACCTGCTGGCCCGCCACCTGCCGCGCCAGTCGGGCGGCCGTTCGGTGCTGTTCAACGGCCACCTCGATGTGGTGCCGACCGGGCCGGAGGCGCTGTGGAGTGCCCCGCCCTTCGAGCCCCGCGTCCAGGACGGCTGGCTGTACGGACGCGGCGCCGGCGACATGAAAGGCGGCCTGGTCTGCGCCCTCATGGCCTTCCAGGCCCTGCGCCTGCTGAGGCTGCAGCCGGCCGGCGTCGTCGGCTTCAATGCCGTGCTCGACGAAGAGAACACCGGCAACGGCACGCTGGCCACCGTGCATGCCCTGCAGAACACCCTGGCCCGCGCCCGCCTGAGCGATTTCGACGCGGTGATCATCCCCGAGCCCTTCGCCGAGACCCTGATGGCCGCCCAGGTCGGCGTGAGCTGGCTGACCGTCACCCTCACCGGGCGCCCGGCCCATGTGGCCTACATGGGCCAGGGGCTGAACCCCATCGAGGCGGCCTACGAGCTGATGGCCGACCTGAAGCGTCTGGAAGCCGAGTGGAACGCGCCACAGAACCGCCACCCGGCCTTCAAGGACGTGGCCCACCCGATCAACTTCAACCTCGGCCGCATCGAGGGCGGCGAATGGAACTCCTCGGTGCCCTGCACCTGCACCCTGGGGCTGCGCTGCAGCTACTACCCGGGCACCGAGCCGGATGCGGCGGTGGCGCTGATCAGCGAGCGCCTGCGCGCCAGGGCACGCGAGCTGAACCCCGCGCTGCAAGTCGAGATCCGCACCCAGGGCCACCGCTCGCCGGGCTGCGTCTACGACCTCGATCACCCCGCGATGCAGGCGCTGGCCCAGGCCCACCGGACGGTGAATGGCCGCGATCCCGAGCGCCTGGCCTGCACCGCCACCACCGATGGCCGCCACTTCAGGCTGATGACCGACATCCCGGTCACCAACTACGGCCCGCTGGCACGCGACATCCATGGCATCGACGAAGCCGTCTCGCTGGCCAGCATGCGCCGCGTCACCCTGACCCTGGCGCATTACCTGGTGGATTGGTGCGGTGTGGAGGCCCTCTGAGCAGCCCCGGCGCGGCTGCGCAAAAAAACTTGGGCCAGACTTGAAAAAATGGGATAATCGAGGGCTTTTGGCGAAAAGTGCTGTGCAGTGGTTTGTGCAGTGGCTCTCGCAGCTTCCTAAAAGGTAAGACCATCATGGCCAAAGAAGGCATCCACCCGAACTACCGCGAAGTCCTGTTTGTCGACCTGTCGAACGGCTTCAAGTTTGTGACCCGTTCCTGCGTGAACACCAAGGAAATGGGCAAGACCGACGACGGTCGCGAACTGCCCCTGTTCAAGCTCGACACCTCGAGCGAATCGCACCCCTTCTACACCGGCACCCAGAAGTCGGTGGACAACATGGGCGGCCGCGTGGAGCGCTTCCGCAACCGTTTCGGCAAGCTGGCCACCGCCAGCAAGTAAGTCTGTGGCGGCGCCTCGCGCCGCTCCGACTTCTGCTAAAAAGAAGGCAGCCCGGTCACCGAGCTGCCTTTTTTTCTGCGGCGCGCCGCCGCGACACCCACCTCTGCGGACACCTCAGCCCCACGACGACGCCCTGTGAACTCGACTTTGCCCGCCATCGTTGCCCAGAACGCCGTGCGCAGACTGCCACGGCCGGCCCTCGCCGCCCTGTGCCTCGCCTATGTGATGGCGGGTTTCTGGGGCCGTGCGCCCTGGAAGAATGCCGACGTCACTGCCTTCGGCTACATGATGGAACTGGCCCAGGGACACACACATTGGCTCAACCCCCTGTTGGCCGGCATGCCCCCCGAGACCGATGGCCTGCTGGCCTATTGGATCGGCGCCTGGAGCATCCTCGCGGCGCCGTCTGGCTGGTCGCCCGAGCTGGTCAGCCGGGTGCCCTTCGTCTTGATGCTCTGCCTGACCCTGGTGGCCACCTGGTATGGCGTGTACTACCTGGCCCGCAGCCCGAAGGCGCAGCCGGTGGCATTCGCCTTCGGCGGCGAGGCGCGTCCCACCGACTATGCGCGGGCCCTGGCCGACGGCGGGCTTCTCGCCTTGATGGCCTGCCTGGGTCTGGCCCGCCTGTCGCACGAGGTGACCTCGTACCTGACCCAGCTCTGCTGCATCGCCCTGACTTTCTATGCAGTGGCGGCCAGCCCCTACCGACGGACCGCCCCGCTGATCGCCTTCGCACTTGGCCTCGGCGGCCTGGCGCTCAGCGGCGCCCCCTCCATCGCCCCGGCGCTGGGCTACGGCTGCGCCGCGCTGATGGCAGTGCAGGCCAGTGCCCAGACCGGCGAAGGACGGCGCCATCACCTGCGCGCCGTCGCAGCGATGGCGGCGGTCACGACCGGTGCGCTCGCCCTGGTGCTGGCCCTGGATCTGGCCCGCTGGCGCGTGGTGCTGCCGGATGCGGCCGAGGCGCGCAGCCTGGTGCGCCTGCTGGTCTGGTTCGCCTGGCCCGCCTGGCCGCTGGCGCTGCTGGCCCTGTGGCGCTGGCGCCAGCAATTGGCCCACTGGCGCTGGCCGCTGCACCTGTCGCTGCCGCTGTGGTTCGCCCTGCTGTCCATCGTGGCCACCTTCACCACCCTGCCTGCCGACCGGGCCCTGCTGCTGGGCCTGCCCGCGCTGGCCACCCTGGCGGCCTTGGCCCTGCCCACGCTGAGCCGGAGCCTGGCCGCGCTGATCGACTGGTTCACCCTGCTGTTCTTCACCGGCGCGGCCCTGATCATCTGGATCATCTGGCTGGCGATGCAGACCGGCTTCCCGGAACAGCCTGCCGCCAATGTGGCCCGGCTGGCGCCGGGCTTCCGGCCTGACTTTTCCTGGCTGCCCCTGCTGTGCGCCCTGGCGGCCTCGGCCGTCTGGGCAGCCCTGGTCAGGTGGCGCGTCGGCCGCCACCCTGCCGCGATCTGGAAAAGCCTCGTGCTGCCGGCCAGCGGGGCCGCCCTCGGCTGGATCCTGCTGATGACGCTGTGGCTGCCCCTGCTCGACTATGCGCTGAGCTATGAACCCATGGTCCAGGGTGCCCGGGCGCTGATCGGCTCGCCGGCCTGCGTCGAGGAATACGGGCTCAGCCGCGCCCAGGTGGCCGCCTTCCAGTACCAGGGAGGCCTGCGGCTCCAGGCGGCCGGCAAGCGCCCCACCTGCTCCTGGATCCTGGTCAGCCGCGAACAATTGACATCCTGGCGCCGGCATTTCGACACCAGTCCCTGGGTGTTCGAGAGCACGGTCTGGCGCCCGGTGGAACAGCGCGAGGCCGTCCTGCTGTACCGGCTCGGGACCGGCTCCGAGTGACGACCGGCGAATTCCGCCCCATCGCCCGGCATGCCGCGACGGTATTGACCGGCCAACTGGCGGTGATGGCCTTCGGCGTCACCGACACCCTGGTGGCCGGACGGCAGTCGCCCGAGGCGCTGGCCACACTCTCGGTGGGCTCGGCCGTCTATGTCAGCGTCTTCGTGGCCTTGATGGGGGTGCTGCAGGCCCTGCTGCCCATCTGGGCCGAGATCCAGGGCGCGGGGCATCCGCAACGGCTGGGCCGCTCGGTCCGGCAATCCCTCTACCTCAGCGGCCTGGCCGGCCTGCTGGGCATGGCGGCCCTGCTGTTGCCAGGCCTGGCCCTTGAATGGACCCAGGTCCCCGAGGCCTTGCAACCGGCGGTGCGCGAATACCTGGCCGTGCTGGCCCTGGCCCTGCCCGCCTCACTGCTGTTCCGGCAAT
>JAFAMV010000263.1 GCA_019233055.1 Curvibacter sp. | reverse complement strand
CGGGCCAGATCGCGCTGACGCTGCAGCGGCGAGATCAGCGCCGTGACGACGATCAGCCCGGCCTGGTTCATGAGCCGCGCCACTTCGGCCACACGCCGGATGTTCTCCGAACGATCGGCCTCGCTGAACCCCAGATCACGGCACAGGCCGCGCCGCAGCACATCACCATCCAGCACCGCACAGCCCAGGCTCCGACCCCGCAGGGCCTGCTCCAGTTCGCGCGCCAATGTCGACTTGCCGGACGCACTGAGGCCGGTGAACCAGACGGTGAATGCAGACGTGCTCATGAGGCCGGCATTTTGCTACGGCCCTGGCGGACTTCCGGCATCAAGAACCCCGTCGACCCGATAGGCAGCGCAGGCCCTGTCGATTGCGCCGGCCCATGCCCAACACAGCGAGCAGCCCGCTCAGGATCCACAGCCCCCACTCACCCAATGTCGGAATCCCCGTCGTCCCGCCAGCAGCAGGGGTGACCACACCGCCGTCGTCCACGATGATGCCGTTGACCGACAGGTCGTCGTCACCCAGGGCCCCATCGGTGATCTGGAAGGTGATCGCGTTGGCGTTGGGGGTGGCGCCGGGCATCGCGTACCAGACCGACTGGCCCGGGCTGGTCGGCGTGGGCCCGAACTTGTAGTACTGCGCATTGCCGGGCAGGGGGTTGGGGTAGCTGAGCGTCAGGCTGACCGCACCACCGCTGCACAGATTGTTGGTCGCGAAATGAAAGGCACCATAGGGCATGGTGTAGCCCGGCGGCGGGCCGCTGGTGCCGCCGGCGTTGGCCAGAAAGGCCGAACTCTGAAACCCGCAGCCATTCGGGCCGCTGAGGGTGGCCACGATGGTCCCACCGCCACCGGGCGCACTCCCCGAGACCTGGTTGGTCACATTGGCATAGCTGAACCGGTCCGCCGCCACCGCCGTGCTGGTGCCGCCTGCCGTGCTGACCCTGACATCGACCGTGCCGGTGCTGCCCGCCGGGGTGACGCAGCTCAGCGAGGTGGCCGAGCTCACCGTCACCGAGGTGCAGGCATTGCCCCCCACGCTGACCGTGGTGGCCCCGCTCACAAAGCCGCTGCCCGTCACTGTGATGCTGGAGCCTCCGGCCAGAGGACCGCCTGGCGGCGACACCGCGCTGACCGTGGGCACCGCCGCATAGCTGAACCGATCCGCCGCCACCGCCGTGCTGGTGCCGCCTGCCGTGCTGACCGTGATGTCGACTGTGCCGGCGCTGCCCGCTGGCGTGACGCAACTCAGCGAGGTGGCCGAGGCGACATTCACCGAAGTGCAGGCGTTGCCCCCCACGTTGACCGTGGTGGCCCCGTTCACAAAGCCAGTGCCCGTCAGCGTGACGGTCGTGTTGCCGGCTACCGGGCCGCTGGCCGGCGACACCGCGCTGACCGTGGGCACCGCCGCGTAGCTGAACCGGTCGGCCGCCACCGCCGTGCTGGTACCACCCGCTGTGGTGACTGTGATGTCGACCGTGCCGGCACTGCCCGCCGGGGTGACGCAGCTCAGCGAAGTGGCCGAAGCGACATTCACCGAGGTGCAGGCATTGCCCCCGACGTTGACCGTGGTGGCCCCACTCACAAAGCCGCTGCCCGTCAGCGTGATGGTCGTGTTGCCAGCCACCGGGCCAATGCCGGGCGACACCGCGCTGACCGTGGGCACCGCCGCATAGCTGAACCGATCCGCTGCCGACAATGTGCTGGTGCCACCCGCTGTGCTGACCGTGACATCGACCGCACCGGCACTGCCTGCCGGCGTGACGCAACTCAGCGAGGTGGCCGAGTTCACCGTCACCGAAGTGCAGGCGTTGCCCCCCACGTTGACCGTGGTGGCCCCGCTCACAAAGCCGCTGCCCGTCAGCGTGATGGTCGTGTTGCCGGCCACCGGGCCGCTGGCCGGCGACACCGCGCTGACCGTGGGCACCGCCGCATAGCTGAACCGGTCGGCCGCCACCGCCGTGCTGGTGCCCCCCGCCGTGGTGACCGTGATGTCGACGGTGCCGGCACTGCCCGCCGGCGTGACGCAGCTCAGCGAAGTGGCCGAACTCACCGTCACCGAAGTGCAGGGATTGCCCCCGACGTTGACCGTGGTGGCCCCGTTCACAAAACCGCTGCCCGTCAGCGTGACGGTCGTGTTGCCAGCCACCGGGCCACTGGCCGGCGACACCGCGCTGACCATGGGCACCGCCGCATAGCTGAACCGATCCGCTGCCGACAGTGTGCTGGTGCCGCCCGCCGTGGTGACCGTGATGTCGACCGTGCCCGCACTGCCCGCCGGCGTGACGCAGCTCAGCGAAGTGGCCGAAGCCACATTCACCGAGGTGCAGGCATTGGCCCCCACGTTGACGGCGGCAGCGCCAGTGGAAAAGCCGGTGCCGGTCAGCGTGATCGCCGTGCCGCCCGCAGTGGGTCCATTGACGGGCGAGACCGAAGTGATGGTGGGCGCACTGAGGTAAGTGAAGTGGTCCGCCGTCGACATCGTGCTGGTGCCACCCGCTGTGGTGACCGTGATGTCGACCGTGCCGGCACTGCCCGCCGGCGCGACGCAGCTCAAAGAGGTGGCCGAAGCCACATTCACCGAGGTGCAGGCATTGCCCCCTACGCTGACCGTGGTGGCCCCGCTCACAAAACCGCTGCCCGAGAGCGTGATGGCCGTGCCGCCAGCCGCAGGGCCGCTGGCCGGCGACACCGAACTGATGCCAGGTACCGTGAGGTAGCTGAACTGGTCGGCCGCCGACACCATGCTGGTGCCACCCACCGTGGTGACCGTGACATCCACCACGCCGGCACTGCCCGCCGGGGTGACGCAGCTCAACGAGGTGGCTGAAGCGACATTCAATGAGGTGCAGGCATTGCCCCCTACGCTGACCGTGGTGTTGCCGCTCTCAAATCCGGCCCCCGTCACGACCAGTGCGGTGCCCCCCGCCAGCGGCCCTTGGCTGACCGACAGGCCGCTCACGGTCGGTGCGACCACAGAAAAATTCGGATTTTGTTGCGTACCGCCGACAGACCAATAGATGTTGGCCTGATTGCTTGATGGCGAAACTGTGTTTGAGGTGACCGTCCCCAGCCGGACGTTGTACGAGTGGGCCAGATCGATGCTGCCGCTGCAGCCCGAGCCGACCTGATCACTGGTGCAGACAAAAATCGCACCGCCATACCCGCCTCCAGAAGTCGCGTTGCCGCTGCCCCCCCTCCCACCCACACCACCTGCGGCACTGCTGCCATTGATGGTGACCGATTGCAGGGTGAGCGTGCCACTGCGAACAAAAATGGCCCCCCCCATCCCTGCACCACCACCGCCTGCCCCTCCCCGCGTTCCATAACCTGAGCTACCCAATCCGCCACCGAATCCCGCCTGACTGCGGGATGAGCTGCCCGGTCCACCGCCTCCCCCGCCTCCACCGAAGCCTCCTGTGCCACCCGCACCGGAACCGCCACTGCCTCCGCCACCGCCACCGAACCCACCGCTGCCGCCGTAATAGCCGCCACCACCGCCACCCCCGAAAGAACCGGAGGCGCCAGTTAGACCAGCTGCGCCACTGCCGCCACTTCCGAAGGGCGGGTTCCCATAGGCCCAAGCGCCTGAGGTCCCATAGCTGTTCCACAAAAGGCCTCCACCGCCGGAGTAGGTGCTCGCGCTGGCATTCCCAAACATCCCGCCGCCGCCGGTGAAATTGGCGCCATTGCTACTGGTAGGAATACTTGCATTCCCCCCAATCGCCCGGTGACCGGTCAGATTCACATTGTTCAGCGTGAGCGCGCCGCTATACAGGAACACCGCACCGCCCAGGCCAGCTCCGGCACCACCGCCACCATAGTCGCCGGAATAGCCGGCTCCCCCTTTAGCGGTACATTGATTGACATTGAGGTTCTGCAGGGTCACCACGCCCGACTGCACGAAAAACGGCCTGCTGCCCGTGGTGTTGGCCGCACAGGAAATCGTCCGCACGACACTGTCGCTGGTCACCGTCACATTGCTGTTGATGAGCCGGGCCATCACCTGGGTGATGGTGACATCGGTGCCGAGCTGGATGGTGTTGCTGCCGCCCGCCTGGTTCGCCTGGTAGATGGCCCAGGACAAAGTATTGGCGGTATTGCCCGTGCCGTTATCAGTCGGATTAGTCACGGCAAAGGTGGCGGCCATGGCCGGCGCGTTCAGCGCCACGGCCAGACAGGCCGCAAGCCTGAGCCTGGAAAACGGCGGCTGCGCCATCCGGAGCGATTGGCCTGCTACTTGAGTGACACAGGATTTGCCAGACTGTCGATGCATGTTGTTTCCCCCCTGAATATCGGATCGGGGTCGGCACGGACGGCCCGCCCCCTTCTCAGCAGCCAGAACCAGGTGCAGGCGCAGCCATTTCCGGCAAGGCGCAAGCTCCCTGCGGCATCGACAACACAAGACTTTTCTGGTGGCGTGACTGGTTCTGGACCTGGGCTGTGCAGGTGCGCCGCCCGGACGCCGGGAGCACGGTCAGCCTGCCTTGCGGGAGGCGTTGAAGCGCCTCCGGTCCACGCCATGGACAGCTTCGAAAATGATTCTAGGGGGTGGTTTCTGGCGACCGTTAGACAAGCGTTAGACAAGCAAACACTCGAAATCCAAGCCGAGGCCCGACTTTGTGCTAGGGCTGGGGCACACGGCCGAGCCTGGCGAAAATGCGGTCCGATGATTCCCTGCGGAACAATGCCGCCAACACCCATTCATACGACCACCACAACCCGGCAACGAACATGCCCCAAAGCGGCCCTCAATGCGAAACCTGGCATCCTCTGCGCTGAAGGACAGCCCCAGCACATCCAGCAAATGGCCGGAGCAGATCCATATTGATCAGGAAGAGCTTGTACTCATGACGTCGATGCCCACACCGTCCGACTTGGACCAGAAAATGGCAGACATGCTGGATTGGCACCTGTCGCCGATCGCGAGCCGGTTGGACGAAATGGCCCAACAGATGAGCCAGGTCCTGCAGGAATTGCAGGCCTTGCGCCGCGACGATCTGCAAGAAGTGGTGCGTCACCTTGACGAACTCGACTTGAAGACGGTGCAAATGCAGCGCGCACTCCGTCACGCCGCAAGCCGGCCTGGACAGCCAGACCATGCCGAGCATGAAGGCCCCGTTTTCTTGGTGGGCAAAAAACCTGCACAAAAGCCGAACCTCAGCAGAGACGAACGGATTCAACGAGCCTTCAAGCGAGCCGCGCTCGTGCTGTTTGAAGCCTGGGAAGAAGGCTGGGGACATACCCGACTGCTGGACGAGCCGCTCATTTCAGACCATCTGGTGGAGGTCGGCCAATCCTTGAAAGGGACGGACCGCCGTGAGCATGTCATTCCTCTGAAACTGATCTACGACCGATGCGAAAAGATGTTCGAGTCAGGCGCGTCGGTGCAAGGCGTTGCCGAGTTCCTGCAACGCCATGTCAAGATCGTGCGGATCGCCAACGCGGAAAGGCAGACCATCGATCACACACTGGGGCTGAAGACCAAGATGCCCGAGGGCTGGTCTTTTGACGACCCTGGGGCAGACATTTACGCACGCCTCCGGTTGGGCGGGGTCGAGTGGGAACCCCGCAAGAGCGCCTGATGTGGAGGCACCTCGACGGGCAGTTCTCGAAAACCGCCCGTGAGGGGCAGGTCAGCTGATGATCAATAGCTGCTGCGGCGATTGCCACCGAAGCCGCCACCGAAGCCGCCGCTGCGAGGCGGGCGAGCTTCCATGGGGCGGGCAATGTTCACGGTGAGATCACGCCCGCCCATGGACTGGCCGTTCAAGGCTTGAATCGATGCCTCAGCCTCTGCAGCGGTGGCCATTTCAACAAAGCCAAATCCCTTGGAGCGGCCTGTGTCCCGCTCCATCATCACTTTCGCGGACTGAACCTGGCCATGGGAGGCGAACAATTGCTGCAGGTCTTCGTCGCGAACCGAATAGGCCAAATTGCCGACATAGAGCTTGTTATTCATGAAAAAACCTTTTTTGAAATTGCGTCTTGGAAAGTAACGACGCTTGGGGGATGGACCGGGTCAGGTCAATGTTTGCGCTGGTGCGCGGGTGCTCCGCCGCGCGGAGTTCTGTTTTCGATATGCCGGAAGGTGATTCGACCCTTTGACAGATCGTAGGGGGAAAGCTCGAGCGAGACCTTGTCTCCGGCAAGAACGCGAATTCGGTGCTTGCGCATCTTTCCACCGATGTACGCAATCAACTGATGCCCGTTTTCAAGGGTCATGTATTGACCCAGCCCTTTCTGCACAGGTCAGGCCGCTAACGCATAAGTCTCAGCGGGGGTCTTCATTTTCAGCGCCTGGTGAGGGCGCCGGTGGTTGTACCAGCCGATCCAATCTGCAATCACACGGCTGGCGTGTTGCAGGGTTTCGAACCGGTGGCGGTGCACGCATTGGTCCTTGAGCGTGCGGATCACGCGCTCAACCATCCCGTTCTGCTCAGGGCTGTAAGGCGTGATGAATTCCTGTTGCAGGCCGTAGCTTTTGACCAGGGCCGTGTAGCTGCGGCTGGTAAAAACCAAGCCGTTGTCGGATCTCAACAGGAATGGGTGCTTGACCTTGCCCAGGCAGCCATAGCGCGCGATCAGCGCCTGTTCCAGGGCCGATTCGGCCGTCTTGGATTTGCCACTGCGGCTCAGATGCCAGCCCAGTATTTCTCGGCTGTAGCAGTCGATGACCAAGGCCAGCGAAGCCCACCCATCGCGCCCCGTCCACACCCGGCACAGATCCGTCGCCCAGCGTTGATCCGGGGCCTTGGCCACCGACGACAAGGCCTGGATGCGAGGCCTGAAGCCCACAGGGCGCTTGCGCACTTGCCAGCCTTTGATCTGGAAGATGCGCTGCACGGTGTTCTTGTTGAAGCCCAGCAGGTGTGCCACCGTGCGGTAACCGAAGGACGGGTTCTCTTCGATCATGGCCTTGATGGGTCCAACCAAGTGTTCCTGAACCTTGGGCGCTGATTTGGTGCTGCGGTAGTACACCGGGGGCTGTCTGAATTTCTGTGTTCGAGGCTCTGTGTAGGGCCCGCCGATTCTGACGAGCCCATGCCGCATATTAAGCGGCAGGTCGTGTGAAACGCTCGCCATAGGCAATGGCGAATTGGTTCATGGCTTCCTTCCACTCCTTGGC
>JAFAMV010000244.1 GCA_019233055.1 Curvibacter sp. | reverse complement strand
GCCAAGGAGTGGAAGGAAGCCATGAACCAATTCGCCATTGCCTATGGCGAGCGTTTCACACGACCTGCCGCTTAATATGCGGCATGGGCTCGTCAGAATCGGCGGGCCCTACACAGAGCCTCGAACACAGAAATTCAGACAGCCCCGTTGTTCGCCATGTCACGAAGCGTACGGTGGTCCGCTTTGTCGCACCCCATTCGACCCTGCGAACGACCGCTGTGGGCTGCGGATTCAACAGGTCAATGCAACAGGTTGCCAAAGGAAGCACGCCGGGAACCCTCAGGGCCGTCAAGCCCGAGACAGGCCCTAGTCGAGCCCGCTGCGCAGTAGGCCCATGGCGTCCTCGACGCGCTCCACCGCATGCACCGTCAACCCCTCGATCGGTTTCTTGGGCGCATTGGCCTTCGGGATCACCGCCACACTGAAACCCAGCTTGGCCGCCTCACGCAGCCGCTCCTGGCCGCGCGGTGCGGGCCGGATCTCGCCGGCCAGGCCGACCTCGCCGAAGGCCAGGAAGCCCTTGGGCAGCGCCCGCCCGCGCAGCGACGAGCTGATCGCCAGCAGCACCGCCAGGTCGGCCGCCGGCTCGCTGATGCGCACCCCGCCCACCGCGTTCACGAACACATCCTGGTCCATGCAGGCCACCCCGGCGTGCCGGTGCAGCACCGCCAGCAGCATGGCCAGCCGGTCGCGCTCCAGGCCCACGCTGAGCCGGCGCGGGCTGGGCCCGCCGCCATCGACCAGGGCCTGGATCTCGACCAGCATCGGCCGCGTGCCCTCCAGCGTCACCAGCACGCAGCTGCCCGGCACCGGCTGGCTGTGCTGCGACAGGAAGATGGCGCTGGGGTTGCTCACCCCCTTGAGGCCGCGTTCGGTCATGGCGAAGACGCCGATCTCGTTGACCGCGCCGAAGCGGTTCTTGATCGCCCGCACCAGGCGGTGGCTCGAATGCGTGTCGCCCTCGAAATACAGCACCGTGTCGACCATGTGCTCGAGCACCCGGGGCCCGGCCAGCGCGCCTTCTTTGGTGACGTGGCCGATCAGCACGATGGCGATGCCCGTGCTCTTGGCCAGCCGTGTCAGGTGCGCCGAGCACTCGCGCACCTGGGCCACCGAGCCCGGCGCCGAGCTGAGCTGGTCCGAATACACCGTCTGGATCGAGTCGATCACCGCCACCGCCGGCTGGCGCGCCTCGATGGTGGCCAGGATCTTCTCGAGCTGGATCTCGGCCATCACCTTCACCTGGCTGTTGTCCAGCCCCAGCCGGCGCGAACGCAGCGCCACCTGGGCCCCGCTCTCCTCGCCGGTGACATAGAGCGTCTCCAGCCCGCTGCGCTGCAGCGCATCGAGCGCCTGCAGCAGCAGGGTCGACTTGCCGATGCCCGGATCGCCGCCGATCAACACCACCCCGCCCTCGACCACCCCGCCGCCCAGCACCCGGTCCAGTTCTTCGAGCCCGCTGGGTGTGCGCGCCACCTCGGTGGCCTCGATGGCCGACAGCGGTGTCACCGCCGCCGCCTGGCCCGCATAGCCTGCGTAGCTGGGCTGGCTGAGCCGGTTCTTGCCGCCCCCGGCGGGCTCGGCCAGCGACTCCTGCAGCGTGTTCCAGGCCTGGCAATGCGGGCACTTGCCCAGCCACTTGGCGCTGGTGCCCCCGCATTCGGTGCAGGTGTAGACGGTTTTTTCTCGGGACATGGGGGCGGGCCTCAACAACAGGCGGCCACTATAAGGGCAGCCGGTACCCTGCCCCCCTCTCCGGGCGCCTAGGGTCCGCCGCCCAACACTTCCTGAAATACCCCGAAAACCGCCACGGCCGTCTCGATCGCTTCGTCGAGCGCCTGTGGCGCGGCCAAGGCCGGCTCGAGGTGTTGGCGCAGCACAGCCCATTGGCGCCCGGCATCGGCATAGGGCAGCCAGGGTGCCAGCGCCTGCGGTGGGCAGGGCGGCAGGCACTGGCGCAGATGGCGGTGGATCAGTTGCCCGCCCAGCGCCGATCCCTCCACCACATACAGGCATCCCCACCGCGCCGCCGTGCGGTCCACGCGGGGGGCCGTCCGGGGGCCGATCCAGCCGGTCTCCGGTGCCGGGCTGTCTGCCTGCAGCGCCTGCAAGGCCTGCACGAACAGAGCCTGGCGCGGTGCATAGCCCAGCCGGGCGGCTTCGGGCCCTTGCTGCAACGCGGGCTCCAGGGCGCCATACACCGTGCAGAACCGGCCCAGCAGCCCGACATACTCGGGCAGGCTGCAGTCGGGCGCCATCAGGCGCTGCATGAGGGGCGTGGCCTCGACTGCGGCGTGTGCGCTGTGCGTCGCGGTCCGCAACCGGGCGACCGCGCTGGCCTGGTTCACAGGGTCAGGCGGTTGCGGCCGCCATTCTTCGAGACATACAGGCGGCGATCCACCTCGCGCAGCAGGTCTTCGGCCCGCGTGTGCGGCTGCGGCACCAGCGACAGCCCGCCGATGCTCACCGTCACCACCTGGGCGGCCCTTGAAAACTGATGCGGGATCGCCAGCGCCTCCACCGCCGCGAGAATGGCCGTGCCCAGCTTGCGCACGCCGGCCTCGTCGGTGCCGGGAAGCAGGCAGACCAGCTCCTCGCCGCCGTAGCGCGCGGCCATATCCGGTGTGCGGCTCATCAGATGGGCCACCGTCTGGGCCACGGCCACCAGGCACTGATCGCCGGCCACATGCCCGTAGTGATCGTTGAACGACTTGAAGTCGTCGATGTCGATCAACAGCAGCCCGATCACCGAAGCCGTGCGGCTGGCCACCGCCAACTGCTGCGTCAGCGTCTCGTCAAACCAGCCCCGATTGGCGATGCCCAGCAGGCGGTCGGTCCGCCCCAGGGTGATCGCCGACTCATAGGCGCTCTGCAGCACCGCCATTCTCGAGGTCTGGCGCAGGATCACCCCGTTGATGGCGTCCACCAGGTCGGCGGCCACCTGCAACTCCCAGTCGGACCAAGGTCCGGACAGCCCGCGCTGGATCTCGACCCAGCGATCGAACGAGCGCCGAGGCAGGCTTGGCGAGCCTTCGGGCCCCTGCAGCTTCTCAGGCCGCCCGGCCCATTGGATGGTCTGGACCAGCTCGGGCCGGAACACCAGCAGCACCGGTCGGCGCACATCGTCGAACAGCCCTGCCAGCAGCCCGGCTGCCGGCACCCCCAGCTCTTTGGCGCCAGGGTAATGCGCCGACAGGCGATCGGTGGCGTACACGGCCGATTCGGCCCGGGTCCGCACCCAGATGGCCAGGTTGGCCAGATCGTGCCGCTCGGGGGTCTGCCCCAGGCAACGGGCCTGGAAGGCCCCGTCTTCAAACCACACCACGGCCGCGCCCAGGCAACCCGGGAACAGATCGCTGAGATTGGGCGAACCCTCCATCAGCGCGTCCAGGTAATCGTCGGCCGCCGCCAGCTTGCGCAACAGGGTCAGATGGGCCCGATTCTCACGCTGCATTTCCTGCACCAGCTGGTGATCCAGCAAGGCCTCCAGACGCAATGAAAATGCGCTGACCAGCAGGCGCACCTTCTGCTGCAGGGCGGGCGCCACCTGGTGCGGCCCCCGATGGTGACCGATGACCAGGCCCCACAACCGGCCCTGGCGCATGACCGAGACCGACATCGACCCATCCACCCCGATGTTGCGCTGGTAAAGACGATGGGCAGGAGAAACCTTGCGGTAGTGGCTCAGACTCAGATCGAAGGGCTGCCCCCGCGCATCCACCGCCGGCACCAGCGGCACCGGGTCGTAGTCGCGGGCCGGCATCCAGCGGTCGACCGTGCGGGCATACAGCGCCCGGGCCTGGGCCGGAATGTCGGCGGCAGGAAACCGAAGGCCCAGAAACGACTGGCCCCAGTCGCCGGCCAGGCTTTCGCCGGTCACGTCACCATGGCCATCGGCATCAAAACGGTAGACCAGCACCCGTTCAAAACCCGTCAGGTCGCGGATGGCCTGCGTCACCAAGGTCGACAGACCGGCCACCGTCGACGCCTCGGCCAGGTGGCGCAGGCAGCGTTCAAGCACCTCGGCCTGCCCTGCCTCCGGCCCGGCGCCCTGGGGCCGCTCGAACTCGCAGAACACAGCGGGCCCCCCCGAAAAACAGTGCACCGTCACCGCGCCGACCCCGGGCCACTCGGTGTCCACATGGGTGTCGCCCTGCAACTGGCGGCAGGCCGCCAGCACCTCGGCCGGCGGTGTTGCGCCCAGCGTTCCGGACGCCACCTGCTCGCCGAAGTTGCGGCTGTGCGTGACCAGATCGAGCGTGACGGCGTCCAGCCCGAGCAGCAATCCATGGGGCTGGATCGCCCCCGGCTGGTGGATGGGCTCGCGGGCACAGGTGTCGTCCGACCGGGCCAACACCGACGCCAACTCGTCGCTCGCCATGCCTTGCCCTCCATCAGATGGGTTCAACTTCGATCACTATATTCATATTCAATTGATTTTTGATGGAGATCCTGAGGCATCGCAATCAGATTGAATATTCTGCTCAGATCGGGCCTTGCGGGCATCGGCCGGCCCTCTGAGGCTGCCTGTCCGGGCTGTTGCCTTGCATGGACCGCTGACCTACCATCAGGGCGGACTTTTCTCAAAAAGACCTTCTTGAAACCCTCTGAAGCCCTGGCCCTGAACCGTGCCGCCATCCGGCAGGTGGTGGAGTCGCACGGTGCCCGCAACACCAGTGCCTTCAGCTCGGTGTTGCGCGGCCGGGACGGCGATGACAGTGTGATCTCGACATCCTTGTCGATCCGACGCCGGAAACCTCAGTGATGGATGTGGCCCTCGATCACATCGTCACGGCCATTGATCGCATTGCCCGCCATACCTCAGACCTGGACCAGGATGCAGTGATCCGCAATACTCAAATCAGAAACCGGGAGCCATGAGCCATGGAGATACGACGGATCGACGCCTCGGAATTGGACGCACTGCTGGCCTTGTACAAGCACCTCCATGTCGACGACGCCCCCCTGCCCGACCCAGGGGTGGTGCAAAGTGTCTGGCAAGAGCTGCTGGCCCCGACCTCTCGCCATCACTTCTTTGGCGGTTATGTCGATGGCCTGCTGATCTCGAGTTGCAACCTCACGGTGATCCCGAATCTCACACGCGGCTGCAAACCCTATGGCTTGATCGAAAACGTGGTGACCCATGCGGGCTATCGCAACCAGGGCCATGGCAAGGCCGTGCTCAGACATGCCTTGGCCCAGGCCTGGGCAGTCGGTTGCTACAAGGTGATGCTGATGACTGGCCGCAAGGACCCGGCAACGCTGCAGTTTTATGAGTCTGCCGGGTTTGACCGGAACGGGAAACAGGGGTTTATTGCGAAGCCGTGATGGTGGGTTTTTGGCGTGGGGTGATGTGGGAGTGAGGTGGTTGGTTGGCGGTCATGAATGGAGGCTGCTTTTGTCGTTGTGACGCTTGAAAATGCGGGGGCGTTTTGGGGCGGGGCAAAGCGAAAGGGGGGGAGACTTTGGGAGACGGCTTTGCTGCGAGTGCTGACCTTGGCGCTATGCTCGTGGAGGGCCGATGTCGGCCAGGAGCAGACGTTCACGAGAGACGGTTTTTGAGGAGTGCGCCAAGCAATGAAATTGCGCGAAAGCGTTGCGAAGATGAAGCGAGCAGTTGCCGCTCAGTTCCCAGAGGACGCTGCAGCGACCGACGCGCAGATGGAGTTCTTCGACGAAGACGCCTACGAGACGTGGCTCGAACGATTTTGCGACACGACGAATGCCGCTATGGCGCGGCGCGACGAACAGCGGGTCATAGCGCACCTGTCCTTCATGTCACAACAGCTTGAATTGGCTGACAACGCCGTGCGGTGCGCGCTCGATGTGGCTTATGTCGAGAATCTGATGTGGAATCTCGATCTAGATGGCAAGCGCTGGGCCTGGCCTCGCATACCATCCAATCTGAAGCAGCTGTACTTGGACATGTGGGGGCAGCCTGAGCTTTAGCGCCTTGGGACGCATTCGGCCAGGAGCAGTCACTAGAAGAAAGCCATATGCAATATCCGAACGGCGACTTGATTCAAGTGGGAGATGAAGTTCTCATTGAGCGCAAGACCTTTGGTCGAGTGATTGCTTCAATGGATACTTCAGCTTACCTACCCGGTGAGGAGTCATGGGATTACCTTAATGAAGGGGTCATGATTCAAACCGACTTCGCTGGCTTGGTTCACTACACTACCGATGCTTCTGACCTTTTGGAGCTCAGGCGCCGTCCATCGAAAGAGACGCCGCCGACGGTATAAGCCGACTCACTTCAGAAAATGTCTACTCTAAGGGATCGAGCACTTTCAAGTCGGGTCGGCACAGCATGTGCGGCCATGAGCCTGTCAGGATTTTTGTGTGCGAGGCATAGCATGACAACCAGGAGCATCTATGCCAAGCAAGAAGAAGCCGGTGGGAGCCGGCATGACGGCGTTGCCGTCGATCCCCAAGGAACTCATTGAGCAGTTGGCGGGCGGCGGCACGC
>JAFAMV010000177.1 GCA_019233055.1 Curvibacter sp. | reverse complement strand
CTTGGGCACGATGGGTTCGTTCTTCTGCAGTGCCTTGAAGTAGTCGATGGCCGGGCCGAAGTTGTCCAGCGTGCCGCCACGGGCCTGGTTGATGGCCACGGCGCCCACATAGCCGACAAAGGCCGACGCCGGGTCGAGGAAGCCGATCAGGCCCTTGTAGTCGGGCTTGAGCAGGTCGGCCCAGGACTTGGGCACCGGCTTGCCCTTGAGGGCATCGACGTTGACCATGAAACCCAGGGTGCCCGAGTGGATGGTGAACCAGTGGCCCTGAGGGTCTTTCAGGCCGTCAGGGATCTCGGCCCAGGCGGCCGGCTTGTAGGCCTGCACCACGCCTTCCTTCTGGGCCTGGATGGCGAAGGTGACGCCGAGGTAGGCCACATCGGCCACCGGGCTGGCGCGCTCGGCCACCATCTGGGCCAGCAACTGGCCCGAGTTCTTGTTGTCGGGCGGCACGGTGATGCCGGTCTTCGCCTTGATCGCCTTGGTCTGGCTGCCCCAGTCCGCCCATTCGGGCGGGCAGTTGTAGCAGATGGCGGTCTGGGCCGTGGCCAGGCCGCTGGCGGCGAGCGCGGTCAGCAGGGCGGCAGTGCGCAGCAGGCGTTGCAGGGGGCGGTTCATGGGGACTCCTTGGCAAGAGGGGAAGAGGCGGCAGCTCAGGGCTGCAGGGGCGGGGGCGGTGCACAGGATTCGCCGTCGCGAAAGCCATGCGACAGGGTCAGGCTGGCGGACGGCGGCAGGCGCTGGCCGTCCGCCAGGGCCCGGATGAGCAGTTCGACGCCGCAGCGCCCCATCTGGGCGTTGGGCTGGGTGATGGTGCTGAGCACCGGTGTCAGGTCCTGGCCCAGGCCAATGCCGTCGAAGCCGGTGATGCTCAGGTCCTGCGGCACCGACAGGCCGGCCAGATGGGCGGCGCGCAGGCTGCGGATGGCCAGCAGGTCGTTCGAGCACAGCAGGGCGGTGGGGCGCCGGGGCCCCGCGAGGTGGGCCTGGATCGCCTGGATCGCGGTCTCGACGAAGGGGACTTCGAGCACCGGCGCGTCGACCAGGCCGGCAGCGGCCATGCCTTGCCGGAAGCCCCGGCAGCGTTGCTGGGCCCGGTCGGAGGCATGCAGTTGTCCGCTGACCATGCTGATGCGCCGATGCCCCTGGGCACACAGCCGGCCCACCAGGTCCGCGACGGCGCGCTCGCTGTCCACCGACACGCAGGGGTGGTCGGGGTGGCGGTTGTAGACCAGCACGTAGGGCAGGCTGGTGCGGCCCAGCGCCTGCAGGGCCTGCGAGGTCTCCGGGTTGGACAGGACCAGGATCAGTCCGTCCATCTGCCCTGCCATCAGCGCGCTCACGGCGCGCTCCTCCTGGTCGAGCCGGTAGTCGGTGGTCATGGGCTGGATGGCGTAGCCACCGGCTGCGGCCGTTTCTGAGATGCCGCTCAGGCATTCGGCAAACACCGGGTTGAGCAGGGTGGGCAGCACCACGCCGAGCACCCGGCTGCGTTGCGTGCGCAGGCTCCGGGCGCTGGCGTTGGGCAGGTAGCCCAGGCTTTTGGCCACCTGCCGCACCTGTTCGCGGGTGCTGTCGCTGACCTTGTCGGGCAGGTTGAAGACCCGCGACACGGTGGCCACCGACACACCCGCCTGGCGGGCAACTTCCTGGATGCTCATGGATTGAGGAGTGATGTAATCGTTTACATTTTGGCGTGGATCTGTGACTGCGGCATGACATCCGGGGCAGTTTTCTGCTGCAGGCCGGGCTGTGGCGGCGCTCCAACGGCCATGCCCGAAGGTCCGACCTGTGCGTGACTTGATTTTCTTGACTGTCATCAAAACTTCACGATCTTGGTCTTACGCTTCGCCACTGATTAATCCTGGAGTCGCTTTCTGAGTGATTCCCGTCTATCTTCCGAGAATAATAAAAAGATATTTTCCTGAATCCATCTTCGGGTGGAGTCGGGGTGGGTGTCTTGTTTTATTTTTTGATATTCAAGGATTATATCGTGGTTGGTCAATAATAATAAAAAATGTGTTTTGCGGATTTTCGTATCAACACTTTCATAATCAGGTGAAATAATGTCCATTGAATTTTTCAGATCCAGAGGAATGCGCCGGTTCGGCTTGACGCTGACGGCCGTGACGGTCTCCCAGATGTTGGCGGCCTGCGGCGGCGGCAGCAGCCTCAGCCCGGTGGCGGCTGCGCATCAGCCGAAGACGCCGATCCAGCACGTGATCGTGATCGTCGGTGAGAACCACAGCTTCGACAATGTGTTCGCCACCTACCAGTCGCCCAAATCGGGCCAGAGCGTGTGGAACCTGCTGTCACAAGGCATCGTGACCCAGAGCGGTGCGCCCGGCTCGAATTTCAGCAAGGCCAATCAGGCGGCCGCCACCGACACCTCGTCGAGCGGATTCCTGCTGAGCCCGACCCAGTCGGCGCTGCCGGGCAATGTCCTGCCGGCACCTCTGACCGGCGGCCCCAAGAGCAGCTACCTGCCCAGCAGTGCCACCCTGGCCACGGCCCAGCAGACCGAGAGCGGTCTGGATTCGAACTACTACCAATACCTGCTGACCGGCGGCACAGGCCAGGCCAGCGCCGTGCCGGACACCCGCATTCCGAATGTGAATGCCCTGCCGACCGGCCCTTTCCAATTGACCAGCTCGACCATGCGCTACGACTCGTATTCGGCCAGCCCGGTGCACCGCTTCTACCAGATGTGGCAGCAGCTGGACTGCAACATCAGCCACGCCACTTCGAGCAACCCGTCCGGCTGTGACGGCGCCCTGTTCTCGTGGGTGGAAGTCACGGTCGGTGCCGGTGCCAACGGCGTGGCCCAGCCGTCCAACTTCAGCACCCAGTATTCGGCCAGTGCCATCACCACCGGTGAAGGTGCCACCGCCCTGGGCTTCTACAACATGGCCAATGGCGATGTGCCCTATTTCAAGTCGCTGGCCGACCAATATGCGATGAGCGACAACTTCCACCAGTCCGTGAATGGTGGCACCGGCGCCAACCACATCATGCTGGGCCATGGCGACATGATCTATTTCAGCGATGGCAACGGCAATGCCCTGACCCCGCCGCACAATGCCATGGTGGCCAGCGGCTCGGTCATCGGCGGTGTCGTCGATGAAATCGAAAATCCGAATGCCGCTGCCGGCACGAATAACTGGTATGCCCAGGACGGTTATGGCAATGGCGGTTATGGTTCGGCCTCTTCGGGTGGCGGTTCTTATTCGAATTGCGCTGACGCCACACAACCTGGCGTGGCACCGATTCTCAATTACCTGAAGTCGCTGCCGACGCCGGTGGCCTCCAATTGCCAGGCTGGTCGCTATTATCTGTTGAACAACTATAATCCGGGCTATTTCGGCAATGGCAACAACGCCTATACCGATACCAACTCGAACAACACGGTGTTCACGATCCCGCCGTCGAGCGTGCCGAGCATCGGTGATGTGATGAATACCGCCAGCGTCAGCTGGAAGTATTACGGCGACCAGTGGAACAACTACGTCAACGACCCCTATCAGCTGAACTGGGGCGTGGCCGGTCCGACCAGCGACGAATACTGCAACATCTGCAACCCGTTCCAGTACGACAGCTCGATCATGGGCAACCCGGCCCAGGTCTCGGCCCACATCCAGGACACGACCAACCTGTACGCCGACATTGCCAGCGGCAACCTGCCCGCCGTGTCCTTCGTCAAGCCCAGCGGCTGGGTTGACGGCCACCCGGCGTCTTCCAAGCTGAACCTGTTCGAAGGCTTCTCCAAGAAGGTCGTCGATGCGGTGAAGGCCAACCCGACGCTGTGGGCCAACACGGCCATCTTCATCACCTTCGATGAAGGCGGCGGCTACTTCGATTCGGGCTTCGTGCAGCCGCTGGACTACTTCGGCGACGGCACCCGCATCCCGTTCATCCTGGTGTCGCCCTATGCCCAGACCAGCTATGTGTCGCACGCCTACACCGACCATGTCTCGATCCTGAAGTTCATCGAGGCCAACTGGAGTCTGCCGGTGATCAGCGGCCGCAGCCGTGACAACCTGCCCAACCCGGTGTCGGCCAGCAGCAACCCCTATGCGCCGACCAACGGGCCGTCGATCAACGATCTGTTCGACATGTTCACCTTTGCCCGTCCGTCCTGAGGCCGGTCTGAACCGGAAGGTCCGCTGACGCGGCCTTCCCAACCGCCCGGTGGGGATGGCGCTTTGGCGACCGCCCCGCCGGGCTTCTCCGTTTGAGGCAAGATGCCCCGCCGCGCGGCCCTTGGTGGCCCAGGCGCCCGGCCGGTCAGCCCGGCCTGTTTTTTGTGTGTTCCATGTCTGCGACGCCTGTGCGTCGAGTGATTCCAGAGGAAAAAATGTCCATTCCATCCCGTGCCGTTTCTGCCAGCCTGCTGGTGCTGCTTGCCCTGGGGGCCTGTACCGCCAAGGACGCTGACAAGAAGTCCGACACCGTTGCCGCTTCCGATGCCAAATCCGGTCCGGCCGCCGTGATCGTCAACGGCTCGCCCCTCAGCCAGCGCGCGCTCGACATGCTGTTGCGCCAGCAACCGCCCCAGCACGATGCGCCCGCGGCACGTCAGAAGGTGCTGGACAACATCACCATGCAGATGATCGTGGCCCAGGAGGCCCAGAAGAAGGGCCTGGACAAGACGCCCGACGTCGAAGACCAGCTCGCCATGGCGCGCACCTCGGTGCTGGCCCAGGCCTATGTGAAGGATTATTTCGACCATCAGCAGGTCAGCGACGAGCAGCTCAAGCAGGCCTACGAGAAGCTGAAGGCCGAAGCCACCGGTCAGCAGTACCGTGCGCGCCACATCCTGGTCAAGACCGAGGCCGAGGCCGAGGCGCTGATCGCCAAGCTCCGCAAGGACCCCAAGGCTTTCGGTGAACTGGCCTCTGCGCAGTCGCAGGATCCGGTCAGCAAGGCCAAGGGCGGCGACTTGGGCTGGTTCGACACCCAGACCATGGTGCCCGAGTTCGGCGCTGCGGTGGCCCAGCTCAAGAAGGGCGAGTTCACCCAGAAGCCGGTCAAGTCGCAGTTCGGCTACCACGTGATCGTGCTCGACGATGTGCGTGCCAAGGTGGATGCGATCCCGCCGCTCGATCAGATCAAGGCCCAGCTGACCGATCAGGTGCGCCAGCAGGATCTGAAGAAGGCGCTCGACGATCTCAAGGCCAAGGCCAAGATCGAGACGCCCCAGACCGCCAAGGCCCCCTGACAACCCAGGCCGCGATATGCGCCTACCTGCACTGAAAGGCCGTTGGCCGTCTCCGGGGGGCGGCTTCGTGCTGGCCGGTGTGTGCTGTCTCCTGGCCTGGTGCGCCGCCCCGCAGGCGGGCCGGGCCGGGCAGGCGATCGGGGCGGCGCTCGACCCCTGTCCGAGGCCTGCCGCAGGCAGTGCGCTGCCTCAGCCCGTGGACCTGCGCAGCGAGAACGGCGAGTTGCGGCTGGACCTGAGGATCCGCAATGCCCGGCAGAAGGACGGCTCGGTGCATTACTGCTATGTGCTGGCCGACGGCGCGCAGGCGCCCACCCTGCGGGTGCATCCCGGTGACCATGTGCTGCTGCGGCTCCACAACGAAATCGACAACGGCCAGTTGGCGGCCGCAGACAGGCTGTCGCCGATGGGGCAGTCGCTGTGCACCACCCCGCCAGCCAGGACCGCCGACCCCTGTGCCAGCGGCGCCATGGGCGCCACGGCCACCAACCTGCATTTCCACGGCATGACCCTGCAGCCGGTGTGCCACCAGGACGAGGTGCTGAAGACCTCGGTGCCTGCGGGCGCACCTTTCTTCGAATACCGCTACGAGGTGCCCCGCAGCGAGGCGCCGGGCCTGTACTGGTACCACCCGCATATCCATGGCTTCAGCAGCCGGCAGGTGCAGGGCGGGGCCTCCGGGGCCCTGATCGTCGAAGGTCTGGAGCGTTCGGTGCCCGAGGTGGCCGGCCTGCCCGAGCGGGTGCTGGTCATCCGCGACCAGGAGTTGCTCAACCCACAGGCGGCACCGGCCCGCTCGGAGCCGACGCCGCCCAAGTCCTTGATGGAAAGCGATGGCGATGCCCTCAACAACGGCAGCGGCTTCGGCAAGCCGGCCAAGGACCTGTCGATCAATTTCGTGCCGGTGCCCTATCCCCTCTACCCGCCGGCCACCCTGCGCATGAAGCCGGGCGAGCGCCAGCTCTGGCGGGTGCTCAATGCCTCCTCGGTGACCTACCTGAACCTGGCCTGGCTGGTGCAGCGCCGGGCCCAGCCTCTGGGGGTGGTGGCCATCGACGGCGTGGCGCGCCAGGCCGCAGGCGGTGTGCCGGGCGGGCCTTTGTGGACGGACCACCTGATGATTCCTCCGGCCGGCCGGGCCGAGTTCATCGTCGAAGGCCCTCCTGCGGGCAACACCGGGCTGCTGGTGACCCGCAGCGTGGACACCGGACCGGCGGGGGAGAACGACCCGAACCGGGCCCTGGCCGTGGTGCAGGCCGACCCGCAGGCCCCCGAGCCGGCCTCCAGGCTGCCGGGGCCGTCCGCGAGCGCCGCAGTGCCGGCGACCGATGCCCTGACCCCCTTGCGCCAGTTGCAGCCGGTGCGCACCCGGCGCCTCTATTTCTCGGAAAAGCCCCTGCACCCCGAGGACCCCAACAGCCCCACCGAGTTCTACATCACGGTGGACGGACGTCCGCCCAAGGTCTTCGATCCCAAGGCCGGTGTGCCCGACATCGAGGTACATCAGGGCGATGTCGAGGACTGGATCATCGAAAACCGGTCCAACGAGCTGCATGCCTTCCACATCCACCAGATCCATTTCCTGGTCATGGATCTTTCGGGTCAGCCGCTGCAGGAGCCTTTTGTGCGCGACACGGTGAACGTGCCCTATTTCAAGCCCCAGATGCTGAGCTACCCCAGCGTGCGCCTGCGCATGGATTTCCGCGATCCGAACACGGTGGGCACCTTCGTCTACCACTGCCACCTGCTAGAGCACGAGGACGGCGGCATGATGGGCACGGTGCGGGTGCTGCCCCGGCACCGGTCCAAGGGCTGATGGCGAGGGGGCCGGCGCTGCCCCCCTCGGCCCGCTCCGTGGGGTTCAGCGCGAGCGCTTGACCCGCAGCAGTTCGTCGATCACCAGGCAGATGGCGCCCAGGGTGATCGCGCTGTCGGCGATGTTGAAGGCGGGGAAGTAGCCGCCCGGGAACATCGGGGCCAGAAAGCTCCAGTGGAACTGCAGGAAGTCGACCACATAGCCATGCACCATGCGGTCCACCACATTGCCGATGGCACCGCCCAGGATGCTGGCCAGTGCGAACGAAAACAGCCGCTGCCCGCTGTGCTGGCGCAGCTGCCAGACGATGAACAGGGCCGCGCCCACGCCGATGGCGGTGAACAGCCAGCGCTGCCAGCCCGAGCCGGTGGCCAGGAAGGAGAAGGCCGCGCCGGTGTTGTGGGCCCGCACCACATCGAAGAAGCTGGTGACGGTGGTGAGCCCGCCCACCGGGTAGTAGCCGACGATCAGCACCTTGGTGAACTGGTCGATGATCAGAACGATCAGCGCCCAACCCAGCCAGGGCCACAGGCCGCCACGGGCACCGCCCGCACTCTTGCCGCGGGCCATCAGGCGTGCTGCCGGTGTTCGCCGGCGCCAAACAGGTTGCTGGTGCAACGGCCGCACAGCGTCGGATGGGCCGCATCGGCGCCCACATCGTCGCGGTAGTGCCAGCAGCGCTCGCATTTGGCGGCGCCTGACGGCTTGACCCGCGCGGCCAGTTCGGGGCCTTCGACCAGAACGGCTGCCGAGGTGATCAGCACGAACTTCAGGTCGTCGTCCAGGCTTTGCAGGGCCGCCATGAGCTCGCTGCCGGCGGGCACGCTGAGCTCGACCTCGGCCTGCAGCGACGAGCCGACCTGGCCGGCGCTGCGCACGGCCTCGATCTCCTTGTTGACCAGCTCGCGGGCGGCGCGGATCTGCTCCCACTTGGCCAGCAGGGCGGTGTCGGCAGGCTCGAAGCTGGAATAGGTCTCGATGAAGATCGATTCGGAATCGCCCACCAGCTTCCAGGCCTCTTCGGCGGTGAAGCTCAGGAAGGGGGCCATCCAGCGCAGCATGGCCTGGGTGATCTGGTACAGCGCGGTCTGGGCGCTGCGGCGTGCCAGGCTCTTGGGCGCGGTGGTGTAGAGGCGGTCCTTGAGCACGTCGAGGTAGAAGGCGCCCAGGTCTTCCGAGCAGTAGACCTGCAGCTTGGCCACCACCGGGTGGAACTCGTACTTCTCGTAGTGCGCGAGGATGGTGTCCTGCAGTTGCGCGGCGCGGGCCAGGGCATAGCGGTCGATCTCGAGCAGTTGATCAGCCGGCACGCTGTCGGTGGCGGGGTTGAAGTCGCTGGTGTTGGCCAGCAGGAAGCGCAGGGTGTTGCGGATGCGGCGGTAGCCGTCGACCACGCGGGCCAGCACCTTGTCGTCGCCGGCGATGTCGCCCGAGTAGTCGCTGGCGGCCACCCACAGGCGGATGATCTCGGCGCCCAGCTTCTTGCTCACCTCGTCGGGCTCGATGCCGTTGCCCAGCGACTTGCTCATCTTGCGGCCCTGGCTGTCCACGGTGAAGCCGTGGGTCAGCAGGCCGCGGTAGGGTGCGCGGCCTTCGACGGCCGAGGCCAGCAGCAGGGACGAGTGGAACCAGCCGCGGTGCTGGTCATGGCCTTCGAGGTACAGGTCGGCCTCGGGGCCGCTTTCATGGTGCACGGCGGGGTGGGTGCCGCGCAGCACATGCGAGAAGGTGGAGCCCGAGTCGAACCAGACCTCGAGGATGTCGCTGCTCTTGGTGTAGTGCGGCGCGTCTTCGGCGCTCAGGATGTCTTCGACCGTGACGCGGCTCCAGGCCTCGATGCCGCCCTGCCCGATCAGGGCGATGGCGCGGTCGATGATGGCCATGGTGTCGGGGTGCAGCTCGCCGCTGTCCTTGTGCAGGAAGAAGGGCAGGGGCACGCCCCAGCTGCGCTGGCGGCTGATGCACCAGTCGGGCCGGCCGGCGATCATGTCGTGCAGGCGGGCCTTGCCGTTCTCGGGGTAGAAGCTGGTCTGCTCGACCGCGGCCAGGGCGGTCTGGCGCAGGGTCTGCGGCGCCTTGTCGGTGGTGAACACGCCTTCGCCTTCGTCCATGCGCACGAACCACTGCGCGGCGGCACGGTAGATCACCGGGGTCTTGTGGCGCCAGCAGTGCGGGTAGCTGTGCACGATGTCGTGGGTGGCGAACAGGCGCCCGGCGTTGCGCAGGGCCTCGATGATCCCCGGGATGGCCTTCCAGATGTGCTGGCCGCCGAACAGCGGGAAGTCGGCCGCGTAGGTGCCGTTGCCCTGCACCGGGTTCAGGATGTCGTCATAGGCCATGCCATGGGCGACGCAGCTGTTGAAGTCATCCACGCCATAGGCGGGCGAGGAGTGGACCAGGCCGGTGCCGTCGTCGGCGGTGGCGTAGTCGGCCAGGTAGACCGGGCTGAAGCGGGCGAAGCCGGGGTCGACGTCGTACAGCGGGTGCTTGAAGTTGATCAGGCCCAGGTTCTTGCCCTGGGTGGTGGCCAGCACCTCGCCGTTCAGCGCATAGCGCTCCATGCACTTCTCGACCAGGGAGGCGGCCAGCAACAGCAGGCCGCGCTCGGTCTTGACCAGGGCGTAGTCGAGCTCGGGGTTCAGGTTCAGCGCCTGGTTGGCGGGGATGGTCCAGGCGGTGGTGGTCCAGATCACCGCGAAGGCGGGCTGCTCCAGCGCGGGCAGGCCGAAGGCGGCGGCCAGTTTGGCCGGTTCGGCGCATTCGAAGGCCACGTCCAGGGTGGTGCTCTTCTTGTCGGCGTATTCGATCTCGAACTCGGCCAGCGAGCTGCCGCAGTCGAAGCACCAGTAGACGGGCTTCAAGCCACGGTAGACGAAGCCGCGTTCCATCACGCGCTTGAGCACCCGCAGTTCGCCGGCCTCGTTGGCGAAGTTCATGGTCTTGTAGGGGTTGTCCCATTCGCCGAGCACGCCCAGGCGCTTGAAGCCGGCCATCTGGATGCCGATCTGCTCGTTGGCGAAGGCGCGGCTCTTGGCCTGCATGTCGTCACGGCTGAGGTTGCGGCCGTACTTCTTCTCGATCGCGTTCTCGATCGGCAGGCCGTGGCAGTCCCAGCCCGGCACGTACATGGCGTCCATGCCCTTGAGCTGGCGCGCCTTGACGATCATGTCCTTGAGGATCTTGTTGACCGCATGGCCCATGTGGATCTGGCCGTTGGCGTAGGGCGGGCCGTCGTGCAGGATGAACTTGGGCGCACCGCAGCGGGCGTCGCGCAGCTTCTTGTAGATGCCTTTGTCCTCCCATTCCTGGACCCAGCCGGGTTCGCGCTTGGGCAGGTCGCCGCGCATGGGAAAGGGGGTGTCGGGCAGGTTCAGCGTGCTGCGGGAGTCAGGGGTTTGGTCAGCCATGGTGTGTTTCGGGGCGGCATTGACAGGCTCGGTCCGGGGCGCTGCCCGGTGCGGGAAAGGGGAGAACGCCGTTTGCCCTGAGCCTGTTGCGAAGGGCGCGCAGCACGGTGTGCCGGCGTTAAATTCGGTCGCGCGTGGTCTGACGCAGGGTCTCGGTGTGCATGGAGGCCAGGTAGCCGCGCGCCTCGTCGCAGTCTTTGGCGATGCCCTTCATCAGGGCGTCGAGACCGTCGTACTTGAGTTCGTCGTGCAGTTTGTGCAGCAGTTCCACGCGGATGATTTTACCGTAGGCCCCGTCGCCACCGAGTTCGTCGGGCCAGTCCAGGCAGTGGGTCTCGAGCAGCACGCGGCCGCCGTTGACGTCGTCGGGGTCCAGCGAGGGGCGCACCCCCAGGTTGGCCACGCCGGCCAGGGCCTGCCCGGACAGGCCGTGGACGCGGACGACGAAGATGCCGCTGGCGGCCGGTTTCCAGTGCGAGAAGCGCAGGTTCAGGGTGCGAAAGCCATCGCCGCTGCCGGCGTGCGAGGCGCCCAGCTCGCGCCCGAGCTTGCGCCCATGCACGACATGGCCGCTGATGGCATAGGGGCGGCCCAGCAGCGCAGCGGCCGCCTGCATGTCGCCCCGGCCCAGGGCTTCGCGCACCGCCGAACTGGAGACGCGCAGCCCACGCACCTCGTAGCTGTTCATGCGGGCCACGTCGAAGCCTCGCTCTGCGCCCTGGCGGTCCAGCAGCGCGTAGTCGCCCGCCCGCCTGGCGCCGAAGCGGAAGTCGTCGCCGACCAGCACATAGCGGGCACCCAGACCCCGGACCAGCACCTGGTCGATGAATCCGTCGGGGGATTGGCCGGCCAGCCGGGCGTCGAAAGGCAGCACCACCGTCTGGTCGATGCCGCATTGGGCCAGCTCGCCGAGCTTGTCGCGCAGGGTGCCGACACGCGCCGGTGCCAGTTCGGCGCGGCCGGTGGCGGCGGCGAAGTAGTCGCGCGGATGGGGTTCGAAGGTGAGCACGCAACTGGGCACCTGGCGGTGCCGGGCTTCGTTGCGCAACAGGGCCAGCATGGCCTGGTGGCCACGGTGCACGCCGTCGAAATTGCCGATCGTGAGGGCGCAGGCGGGGGCAACGCCAGGGTGCTCGAAGCCGCGGAAGATCTTCATTGCGTTGTTATCTTATTGATAGCGTAGTGTGCCCATGCATCAAGCACTGGAAGCCAAATTGTCATCATTTGAGGGTATATTGTGCTGCAGCATGTGCCATTTGCTGCGCATTTGTGGTGCCTGCCAACGAGATCTGCGTTCCATTTCAGTGGTTGTCTCAACCTTGTAGGAGTGTCTCTTGAAGGTCTTGAAGCTGTCCGCACAGGGCTTGCCCCAATCCTGGATCACCCTGGAGCAGGCGGTGATCCACTACGCTGCAGGCGAGGTGCGCTGGGAATCCGGCGGCCAGATCGCCATTTTCCGGGGTGGGCACAACGCCATCACCGGCGAGCAGTCGCAGATCGTGGTGAACAGCATCATCGGCACCAAGGGCGTTCCCAACATCAATCCCTTCCAGTTGCGACCGGGTCTGACCAACGGCAAGCTGTTCGCCCGGGACCGCAATGTGTGTGCCTACTGCGGCGAGCATTTCCACGAGACGGACCTGACGCGGGAGCACATCGTGCCGTTCGCCCAGAACGGCGTCGACACCTGGATGAATGTGGTCACCGCCTGCCGCGCCTGCAACCACCGCAAGAGCCATCGCACGCCC
>JAFAMV010000174.1 GCA_019233055.1 Curvibacter sp. | reverse complement strand
TGCGGGCGGCCTCCTCGCCGGCCTTCACGGTGCCGAGCCCGACCTCGCCCAGCAGGGTGACGCCGGCCTCCGCGAGCTCCTTGAAGTCGCTCTCGACCAGGCCCTGCTCGAGCACCGGCGCGCCGGCCAGCACCTTGACCCCGGCGGGGCGGAAGCCGTGAAAGGCGCGTTGCGCCGTGATCGCGAGCGCCTTCAGGCCGACGATGTCGCGTGGCCGCCCCGGCAGATGCACCTCGCCGGCCGAGACCATCGTCGTGACGCCGCCATTGAGGAAGCTCTCGACCCAGTTGAGCTGGTTCTGGCGCGGCGTCCAGTCGCCGAACACCGGGTGCACATGGCTGTCGATCAGGCCCGGGGCGACGCAGGTGCCGCGGGCATCGATCACGGTGTCGGCACCGGCGCAGTCGCAGTCCTTGAAGCGCCCCACGGCGGTGATCAGCCCGTCATGCACCACCAGGGTGTCGGCGTCGAGGATGGGGCGGTCCAGGTCGCCCGACAGCAGCAGGCCGATGTTCTGGATGACGACTTTGCCGGACTTGGCGCCGGCGACGGGATCTGCCATGGTGGACTCCTGGGGGCGATGGGGAAGGGGCGGTTTAGTGCGATGCCGGCGCGACCACGCGCAGCACCGTGTCGATGACGAAGTTCTCCCAATGGGCCAGCGCTTCGGGGCTTTCCAGGTCTTCGCCGAGGAAGGCCGACAGCGTGTGCCGGTTGGACATGTAGAAATAGCCGTTGGCCGCGATCAGCAGGTACAGGTCGCGCGCCAGGATGTCGCTGCGGAACAGGCCCTGGGCCTGACCGCTGGCCAGCAGCTGGCGGATCACCTCGATGGCCGGCGACGAGTACTCGCGCGCGCGCACCGACTTGATGATGTGCCGGCCCTTGTGCAGGTTCTCGGTGTTGAGCAGGGTGACGAATTCGGGGTTCTTGCGGTAGTAGCCGACCACGAAACGGATCACCGCCTGCAGCGCCGCCACCGGCTGGCCGGGGTCGAGCTGGAGCCTGGATTCGGCCTCGTTCATGCGCCGGTAGATCTCTTCGAGCACCTCGATGTAGAGGCCTTCCTTGCTGCCGAAGTAGTAGTAGATCATCCGGTCGAAGGACTTGGCCGCCTTGGAGATCTTCTCGACGCTGCCGCCGTCGTAGCCATAGCGGGCAAACACCTTGATGGCGGCCTTGAGGATGTTGTCGCGGGTGGTCTGGGCGGCCTGTTCGCGCACCCCGCTGCGGCGGGGGGAGGCGGTCCGGGTCTTTTTGGCGGTGGCCGACATGGAGGCTCCAGAGCAAGGGCTGGGCCGGCCCGGAGGCCGGCCCCGGGGGATCACTGTTCCGCGAAGGCGCGTTCGATCACGAAATCGCCGGGCTTGGTGGTGTTGCCTTCCTTGAAGCCGCGCACCTCCATCATGTGCTTGAGGTCGCGCAGCATCTCGGGGCTGCCGCAGATCATCACGCGGTCCTCGGCCGGGTTCAGCGCCGGCAGGCCCAGGTCGGCGGCCAGCTGGCCGTTCTCGATGATGGTGGTCACCCGGCCCTGGTGCTTGAACGGTTCGCGCGTCACGGTCGGGTAGTACTTGAGCTGCTTGCTGACCATCTCGCCGAGGAACTCGTGCCGGGGCAGCTCCTCGGTGATGTAGTCGTGGTAGGCCAGCTCATCGACCTGGCGCACGCCGTGCACCAGCACCACTTCCTCGAACTTCTCGTAGGTGTCGGGGTCGCGGATCAGGCTCAGGAAGGGGGCCAGGCCGGTGCCGGTGGACAGCATGTACAGGCGCTTGGCCGGCAGCAGGTAGTCGATCAGCAGGGTGCCGGTGGGCTTCTTGCCGACGATGATGTGGTCGCCCACCTGGATGTGCTGCAGGCGCGAGGTCAGCGGGCCGTCCTGCACCTTGATGCTCAGGAACTCGAGGTGTTCCTCGTAGTTCGGGCTGACGATGCTGTAGGCGCGCAGCAACGGCTTGTTGTTGACGCGCAGGCCGATCATCGTGAAATGGCCGTTGGAGAAGCGCAGGCCCGCGTCGCGCGTGGTGGTGAAGGAGAAAAGCCGGTCGGTCCAGTGGTGGACCGTCAGCACGCGTTCTTCGTGAAAGGCACTCATGTTCTTGGTTTCAGGTGGCAAGGTTGGAAAAAACAGGACCGGAAAGGGCACTCAGACCCCGGGATCCGAACCCCAAAGCAGATCGCTCACAACCCTCCATTGTTCCGCATCTTGCGCCAGCCCCGTTTTTACGGGCATTCGGGGGCCTGCGCAGGCCGGGCACCGGGGCAGGGCGGGGGCGTTCGGCGAGGGCTTCTGATGCGTCATTTCGGGGCTCCCGATGCCCCATGTCGGGGCTCGAACAAACTCTCTTGCGGGATGGTTTGCGATCCGCTACATTGATCTCGAATGTAGTGAACACAACATTTTTGTTAAGTGAATGCTACATAAAATGCAAGGCCCGCACAAGGCGTTGACGACCCCCGACCACGAGCTGCCACGATGACCGAACACACCAAGACCGATGGCCTGCCGGCGCTCGATGCGCCTGACCTGCCGCCGCTCGCCGAGCGCGCCCGACCCCGCAACGAGCGCATGGACGGCGCCAAGGTCGAGTGCAACGCCTGCCCGGTGCTGTGCCAGATCTCGGAGGGGCGCAGCGGTGCCTGCGACCGCTATGCCAACCAGGGCGGGGCGCTGGTGCGGCTCGATCCGGTGGTACTGATGCGGCGCAGCCTCGAGGCCGATGAGCCCGCCCTGGTGTCCTTCGCACCGTCCGGCGACGGGGCGGCTGCGCCGGCGGCCTGGAGCGGCGATCTGCTGCTGGCCGACCAGGTCTTCGTCACCGGCGTAGGCTCATCCACCACCTACCCCGACTACAAGCCCGCGCCCTTCATCGTCGGTTCGCAGCAGCAGGGCGTGGACATGGTCACCGTGGTCACCGAAGGCATCTTCAGCTACTGCAGCTTCAAGGTGAAGATCGACACTGACCGCTTCCTCGGCGCCGAGCAGGCCAATGTGCGCTGCCGGGGCGAGGTGGTGGGCCATGTCACCACCGCCGAGTACGGCTCGCAGATGCTGTCCCTGGGCGGGGTGCACCACCTCACCGGAGGCAGCAAGAAGGAAGGCCGCATCACCGCCGAGATGATGCAGGCCCTGGGCAACCAGGAGGCGGTCGAGTTCACCATCGACGGCGGCTCGCAGATCCTCATCCAGGCCGGGCGTGCGCCCATCGTCAACGGGGTCGAGGAACAGCGCATGCGGGTGGGCTGCGGCTCGGCGGCCGTCGGCATCTTCGCCCGCCAGCTCTTCGGCCTGGCCGACGAGGTGGTGGTGGTCGACGACCACATCACCGGCGTGCTCACCGAGCATCAGGCCGGCCGCTGTCTGGGCATGCGCGCCTCCGGCATCCGCCTGCGGGGGCGCAAGTCGACCCCGGGGCGCTACTTCCAGGTGGCCAACCCCGGCACCGGCTGGGGTGGCACCGACATCGCCGATCCGCTGGCCATCCTCGAAGGCTGGAACCCCGAGGTCGCCTGGCCCGGCCTGCGCCTGCTCATGACCTCGACCACCGGCGAACACGCGTCCTGGTATGTGCTCGACGAGGCCCTGAACCCGGTCGAGCAGTCCATGCCGGCCGAGGTGCGCCGCATCGTCGATCGCATCGGTGAGAACTGCGAGCCCTCGCTGGCCTCGGTGCTGTTCCTGGCCGGCGCCGGCGGCAGCCTGCGCGCCGGCGTCACCGAGAACCCGGTGCTGCTGACCCGCTCCATCAAGCAGGCCCTGGTCAATGTCACCTGCGGCGGCGCGCCGGCCTATGTCTGGCCCGGCGGCGGCATCACCGTCATGGCCGATGTGCTGCGCATGCCGCGCCACAGCTTCGGCACCGTGCCCACGCCGGCCATCGTGGCGCCCATCGAGTTCAGCATGCGCCTGGCCGACTACGAGGCCCTGGGCGGCCATGTCGCCCAGGTGCGCCCGCTGTCCCAGGTGCTGCGCGAAGGCGCCTGGCACCAGGACGGCGCGCCGCGCGCCCTGCAATGGCAGCGCCTGCCCGAGGCCAATCCCTGGCCTCTTAGGCGGCCCCCGCTGCTGGGTTGAGCCGTATGCAGGCCACCCGCCAAGCCCTGTCCGGCCGCCGCTGGCATTTCCAGCACGGACCGATCGACCTGGTCATCGGCGCCGAAGGCGAGGCCGGCGCGCTGCAGGCCGCCCATGCCCAGGCCTGGACGCGCTTCCAGAGCCTGTTGGGCGAACTGGTGGCCGAGCTGCCCGCCCTGCGCCAGCCGGTCGACACCGACTGCCCGCTGCACGGGGCGGTGGCCCGGCGCATGTGGCGGGCCTGCGCGCCCTTTGCGCGGCCCTTCATCACGCCGATGGCGGCGGTGGCCGGCGCGGTGGCCGAAGAGATCCTGGCGGCCTATGCCCGGCCCGGCGTGCAGCGGGCCTGGGTCAACAACGGCGGCGACATTGCCCTGCATCTGACGCCCGGCCAATCGGTGCGCATCGGCCTGTACGCCGACCTAGCCCGCCTCGACGCCCGCCAATTGCGCCACGGTCTGCTGCTCGATGCCGAACTGGCCGTGGCGCACGCCATGCCGGTGCGCGGGGTGGCCACCAGCGGCTGGCGCGGGCGCAGCCATTCGCTGGGCATCGCCGACAGCGTCACCGTGCTGGCGGCCACCGCCGCCCAGGCCGATGCGGCCGCCACCGTGATCGCCAACGCGGTCGACCTCGACCACCCCGGCATCGAACGCCGGCCGGCCTGCAGCCTGCGTGACGACAGCGACCTGGGTGAACGCCTGGTCACCACCGGCGTGCCGCCGCTGGCCCCGGCGCAGATTCGCCAGGCACTGGGCGCGGGCTTGCAAAAGGCGGAAGAATTGCGGCTGGCCGGCCGGATCGGGCTGGCCCTGCTGTGCTGCCAGGGCCAGGTGCTGCACAGCACCCTGCCAGAATGGGCCCGGCCTGGGCCGGTCGCGACCGCGCTCCCGGGGCCCGAAGTTGGTTCAGTATTTGCTTAATGAAATGCACAGGAACCCCTCCATGATCGAGATCAGACGCGTATTCACCCATGTCGAGGACATCCGGCACGAATTCGGGCCGGTGGCCGAGATGCCGCTGCTGCGCGGCGCCATCGGGGCGGTGCTGACCAACCCCTTCGCGGGCCGCTATGTCGAGGACATCCTGCCGATGATGGACGCGCTGCAGTCCGTGGGGGTCGACATGGCCCAGCGCTTGCGGGCCGCGATGGACGTGCCGGTCGAGCGCATCGAGGGCTACGGCAAGGGCGCGGTGGTCGGCGCGGCCGGCGAACTCGAGCACGGGGCGCTGTGGCATGTGCCGGGCGGCTATGCCATGCGCGAGCTGCTGGGCTGGAAAGGCGACCGCCAGGCCTATGCCCAGGGGCAGGCCGAGGCCAAGACCGGCCAGCCCGGCAATGCGCTGTCCATCGTGCCTTCGACCAAGAAGGTGGGCGCACCCGGCACCGCGCTCGATGTGCCGCTGACGCACATCAATGCGAGCTATGTGCGCAGCCATTTCGATGCCATCGAGGTGCGTGTGCCCGGCGCGCCGCTGGCCGACGAGATCGTCTACATCCTGGCCATGAGCACCGGACCCCGGGTGCATGCCCGGGTCGGCGGCCTGAAGGCCGCCGACATCAGCCGCTGGGACGGCCAGCGTTGAACCCCACCCCGCCAGAACACCCCCGAGCAAGGAAGCAGACATGAGCGCCAGGATCCGGAAAATCATCGTGCAAGTCGACGAGACCCGCCTCGAAATGGGCCGCGAGGTCAGCCCCCCGCTGCGCCGGGCCCTGGCCATGGCGGTGATCGAGAACCCCTTCGCGGGCCGCTATGCCGAACAGCTCGACGCGCTGATCGACATCGGTGAGGAACTCGGCGGCCTGCTGGGCCAGCGCTGCGTGCAGGCCCTGGGCATCGAGCCCGGGCAGGCGCAGAGCTATGGCAAGGCCGCCATCGTCGGCGAAGCCGGCGAACTCGAGCATGCGGCGGCCATCCTCCATCCCAAGCTCGGCGCCCCGCTGCGGGCGGCGGTCGAGAAAGGGGCCGCCCTGGTGCCGTCGAGCAAGAAGCGCGGCGGCCTGGGCACCGCCATCGACGTGCCCTTGGGCCACAAGGATGCGGCCTATGTGCGCAGCCATTTCGATGCCATGGAGGCCCGCGTGGCCGATGCGCCGCGCGCCAACGAGATCGTGGTGGCGGTGGTGGTCACCGCCGGCGGCCGGCCCCTGGCGCGCATCGGCGGGCTGCAGGCCCATGAGATCAAGGGCCAGGACGGCCTGCGCTGAGGCCTGCCCGAGCCCCCCCGCCGGTCCTTCGTCCATCGCTTTCGTTCATCATTCACACCCCCTCACCCCACAGGAGTGCTCCCCCATGAAGCTGCCGCAAAACCTCATGCGTGCCCTGGCCCTGGCGGCGCTGGCTGCCAGCCTCGCCCCGGCGCGGGCCGCCGAACCGATCAGGATCGGCGAGATCAACAGCTACAAGGCCCAGCCCGCCTTCCTCGAGCCCTACAAGAAGGGCATGGAACTGGCCATCGACGAGATCAATGCCGGCGGCGGCCTG
>JAFAMV010000103.1 GCA_019233055.1 Curvibacter sp. | reverse complement strand
CCCCCTGGGCAGTGCCGAGCTGCTTTTCGCCAACAAGCTCTACCGCCAGTGGTTTGGCTCGCACACCGAAGGCCATCTGCAACTGGTGGCCCAGGCCGGCAAGCTGCCGCTGCGCCACCGGCCCGAAAGCGATGCCGACGAGCTCATGGGCCTGCCCGCCGATACCATCACCGAGTCGCGCAGCGAGAATGCCGAGATCTTCGTGCCCAGCCTGGGCAAATGGCTGGAAGTGCGCTCGCGCTACCTGAGCTGGGTGGACGGCCGCCTGGCCCAGATGGTGATCGCCACCGACATCACGCCGCGCCGCCAGGCCGAGGAACAGGCCGCCGCCCAGGCCGAGCGCGCCCAGACCGCCAGCCGGCTGATCACCATGGGCGAGATGGCCTCCAGCGTGGCCCACGAACTGAACCAGCCGCTGACCGCCATCAACAACTACTGCAATGGCATGGTCACCCGCATCCAGAACCAGCAGATCACCGAAGAGGCCCTGCTCACCGCGCTCGAGAAGACGGCCAAGCAGGCGCAGCGCGCCGGCCAGATCATCCAGCGCATCCGCTCCTTCGTGAAGCGCAGCGAACCCAACCGCACGCTGTCGGACGTCAGCACCATGGTCAACGAGGCGGTGGAACTGGCCGAGATCGAGCTGCGCCGCCGCAATGTCCGCCTGAGCTACTACGTGGCCGCCCGCCTGCCCCAGCTGCGCGTCGACCCCATCCTGATCGAGCAGGTGCTCATCAACCTGATGAAGAACGGCTCCGAATCCATCGACACCGCAGAGCGCCCGCCGGCACGCCGCAGCGTCGAGCTGCGGGTGGTGCCGCGCCAGGTGGAAGGCCAGGCCGCCGTCGAGTTCTCGGTGGTCGACACCGGCAAGGGGCTGGCCCCCGAGGTCATGGAGCGCCTGTTCGAAGCCTTCTTCTCGACCAAGGTCGAAGGCATGGGCATCGGCCTGAATCTGTGCCGCTCCATCATCGAGTCGCACAGCGGCAGGATGGAGGCCGAGAACCTCTACAATGGCGCCGACATCACAGGTTGCCGGTTTTCCTTCTGGTTACCTGTTGTCCAGCCTAACGATGGCTCTGCAATTTCTGTAGCAAACACGAAGGATCCCGGGGTAACCGCATGAGTCTGATTCCGAAGAAGGGCACGGTCTATGTTGTCGATGACGATGAAGCAGTCCGCGACTCCCTGCAATGGTTGCTGGAGGGCAAGGACTACCGGGTCCGCTGCTTCGAGTCTGCCGAATCCTTCCTGAGCCGCTACGACCCGCGCGAAGTCGCCTGCCTGATCGTGGACATCCGCATGGGCGGCATGACCGGGCTGGAACTCCAGGACCGCCTGATCGAACGCCGCTCGCCCCTGCCCATCGTCTTCATCACCGGCCACGGCGACGTGCCCATGGCGGTCAACACCATGAAGAAGGGCGCCATGGATTTCATCCAGAAGCCCTTCAAGGAAGAAGAACTGCTGGGCCTGGTCGAGCGCATGCTCGAACATGCCAAGGGCGCCTTCAGCGAATACCAGCAGGCCGCCAGCCGCGACGCCCTGCTGTCCAAGCTCACCTCGCGCGAGGCCCAGGTGCTGGAGCGCATCGTGGCCGGCCGCCTCAACAAGCAGATCGCCGACGACCTGGGCATCAGCATCAAGACGGTCGAGGCCCACCGGGCCAACATCATGGAAAAGCTCAACGCCAACACCGTGGCCGACCTGCTGAAGATCGCCCTGGGCCAGAACGCACCGAAAGCCTGATACGCAGACGCTATCCACGAAATAGCCCATACCGCCCGCCTGACCAAAACCAGCGGGCGTTTTTACTTGAAAATCTCCCCATGACAGCAGCACTCATCGACGGCAACGCCCTTTCCAAGCAACTGCGCAGCGAGGTCGCCCAGCGCGCCGCTGCCCTGAAATCCCGCGGCCTGACCCCGGGCCTGGCCGTGGTGCTGGTGGGCGACAACCCGGCCAGCCAGGTGTATGTGCGCAACAAGGTCAAGGCCTGCGAGGACAGCGGCCTGCACTCGGTGCTCGAGAAATACGACGCCAGCATGAGCGAGGCCGATCTGCTGGCCCGCGTCGACGCCCTCAACAACGACCCTGCCATCCACGGCATCCTGGTGCAGCTGCCCTTGCCCGCGCACATCGATGCCCAGAAGGTGATCGAGGCCATCTCGCCCCTGAAGGACGTGGACGGCTTCCACATCGCCAGTGCCGGCGCCCTCATGACCGGCATGCCCGGCTTCTGGCCCTGCACCCCCTACGGCTGCATGAAGATGCTCGAATCCATCGGCTACGAGCTCAAGGGCAAGCACGCGGTGGTGATCGGGCGTAGCAACATCGTCGGCAAGCCCATGGCCCTGATGCTTTTGCAAAAGGATGCCACCGTGACCATCTGCCACTCCCGCACCGCCGACCTCAAGGCCCAGACCCTGCAGGCCGACGTGATCGTCGCCGCAGTGGGCCGGCGCAACGTGCTGACCGCCGACATGGTCAAGCCGGGCGCCGTGGTGCTCGACGTGGGCATGAACCGCAATGACGAAGGCAAGCTCTGCGGCGACGTCGACTTCGACGGCGTGCGCGAGGTGGCCGGCCACATCACCCCTGTGCCGGGCGGCGTGGGTCCCATGACCATCACCATGCTCCTCGTCAACACCCTCGAAGCCGCCGAGCGCGCGGCCCTCGGGGCTTGAACCCAGCCCACCCGGCGCCCACATCCACAGCATGAGCAATCCACTTCTTGAAACCTCCGACCTGCCGTTGTTCGACCGGATCCGGCCCGAGCATGTGGCCCCGGCCCTCGACGAGCTGCTGAGCGAGGCCGGCCAGGCGCTGGAGCGCGTCACGGCCGCCGACTTCCCCGCCGACTGGCAGGGCATCGCCTCCGTCCTCGATGTGGCCACCGAACGACTGGGCCGGGCCTGGGGCGCCGTCAGCCACCTCAATGCGGTGGCCGACACCCCTGAATTGCGGGCCGCCTACAACGAGGCCCTGCCCAAGGTGACCGAGTTCTGGACCCGCCTCGGGGCCGATGAGCGCCTGTACGCCCAGTACAAGGCGATTGCGCCGGAGCGGCTCAATGCCGAGCAGCGCCAGGCCCGCAGCCTGGCCGTGCGCAACTTCGTGCTCTCGGGTGCCGAGTTGCAGGGCGAGGCCCGCGAGCGCTTCGCGGCGATCCAGGAGCAGCAGGCCGAACGGGCCCAGAAGTTCAGCGAGAACGCTCTCGATGCCACCGACGCCTTCGCCTACTACGCCAACGAGGACGAACTGGCCGGCGTGCCCGCCGACGTGGTGCAGGGCGCCCGCCAGGCCGCCCAGGCCGAAGGGCGCGAGGGCTTCAAGCTCACCCTCAAGATGCCCTGCTATCTGCCGGTGATGCAGTTCGCCCGCAGCAGCGCGCTGCGCCAGACCCTCTACAAGGCCTATGTGACGCGGGCCAGCGAGCTGGGTGACCCGCGCTTTGACAACAGCGCCCTGATCGGCGAGATCCTCGCATTGCGCCAGGAGGAGGCCCGACTGCTCGGCTACGCCAATTTCGCCGAAGTCTCGCTGGTGCCGAAGATGGCCCAGTCACCGCAGCAGGTCACCGGCTTCCTGCGCGACCTGGCGCGCAAGGCCCGCCCCTTTGCCGAAAACGACGTCGCCGACATGCGCCGCTTCGCCGCCGACGAACTCGGGCTGGCCGATCCCCAGCCCTGGGACTGGTCCTACATCGGTGAAAAGCTCAAGGAAGCCCGCTACGCCTTCAGCGAGCAGGAGGTGAAGACCTATTTCACCGCCCCCAAGGTGCTGGCCGGCCTGTTCAAGATCATCGAGACCCTGTTCGAAGTCAGCATCCGCCGCGATGAGGCGCCGGTCTGGAACCCGGCCGTCGAGTTCTACCGCATCGAACGCCAGGGCCAGTTGGTCGGCCAGTTCTACCTGGACCAGCCGGCCCGCACCGGCAAACGCGGCGGGGCCTGGATGGACGACGTCCGCGCGCGCTGGTTGCGCCCCGACACCGGCACGCTGCAGACGCCGGTGGCGCAGCTGGTCTGCAATTTCGCCAGCGGCGTCGACGGCAAACCGGCGCTGCTCACCCACGACGACGTCATCACCCTCTTCCATGAATTCGGTCATGGCCTGCACCACCTGCTGACCCAGGTCAATGAGCGCGATGTGTCCGGCATCAGCGGCGTCGAATGGGACGCCGTCGAGCTGCCCAGCCAGTTCATGGAGAACTTCTGCTGGGAATGGGATGTCCTGCGCCACATGACCGCGCATGTCGACACCGGCGCCCCCCTGCCCCGGGAATTGTTCGACAAGATGCTGGCCGCCAAGAACTTCCAGAGCGGCCTGGGCACGCTGCGGCAGATCGAATTCGCCCTCTTCGACATGGAGCTGCACACCCATCCCGAGGCGCCGACACGCTACATGCAGCTGCTCAAGGAGGTCCGCGACGAGGTGGCCGTGCTGCAGGCACCCGCCTTCAACCGCAGCGCCCACACCTTCAGCCACATCTTCGCCGGCGGCTATGCGGCCGGCTACTACAGCTACAAGTGGGCTGAGGTGCTGAGCGCCGACGCCTATGCGGCCTTCGAGGAAAGCCCCCTGGCCGATGGCAGCCCCAACCCTGACACAGGCCGGCGCTACCGCCAGGCCATTCTCGAAGTCGGCGGCAGCCGGCCGGCCATGGAGTCCTTCAAGGCCTTCCGGGGGCGCGAGCCGACCCTGGACGCCCTGCTGAGACACCAGGGCATGAACTGAACGCCGCCTTGACGGGAGACCTCTGTCCATGAAAGCCATTCCTGTGTTCCCATCGGGCCGTGCCCTGCCGGCCCTGGCTGGCCTGCTGCTGTGTCTGGTCGGCCCTCTGGCCCAGGCCCAGGTCTACCGCATCGTCGGCCCGGACGGCAAGGTCACCTTCTCCGATCGCCCCCCCAGCGCCGGATCCACCTCCGGCCAGGAGGCCGCCCCGGGCGCAGGCAGCCAGGATGGCGGCGGCCAGTTGCCCTACGGCCTGAAACAGGTGGCGCAGCAATACCCGGTCACCTTCTACAGCGGCAAGGGTTGCACCGCCTGCGACAGCGCCCGCAGCCTGCTGGTCAATCGGGGCATCCCTTTTGCCGAGAAGACCATCAACACCAATGCCGACATCGACGCCCTGAAACGCATCACCGGCGACAACGCCTTGCCTGCCGTGTCCATTGGACGCCAACAGCTTCGCGGCTTCTCGGAATCGGACTGGAACAGCTACCTCGACGCAGCGGGCTACCCGGCCGGCAGCCAATTGCCGCCAGGTTACCGCCGCGCGGCCCCGAGCCCGCTGGTGGCCGGCGGGGACAGCCCGGCGGCCAAACCCAAAGCCCCGCCAGAAGGCGGCACCAGCGCGGGCGCCAAGCCCGACAGTCCGTCCACGGTCACCCCCAACCGCGTCACGAACTCGAACCCGGCGGGCATCCAGTTCTGACCCTGCCGCCCGCCCGGCCCTGGGCATGCGGGCCCCGGCGGCGGGCGCCTCTTCTCAATACTCGATGGTCTCGACGCCGCGCGGCGTGCCCAGCAGGCACACGGCCGCCTTCTGGTGGGCGAACACCCCCACGGTGACCACGCCGGGCCACTGGTTGACCTCGGATTCGAAGGCCAGCGGATCGGCAATTTTCAGGCCGCGCACGTCGACGATCCACTGATTGTTGTCGGTCACCAGGGGCTGGCCGTCCTTCAGGCGCACGCTGCCCTGGCCACCCAGGGCGGCAAACTGACGGATGATGCGCTGCGCGGCCATCGGGATCACCTCCACCGGCAGCGGAAAACCGCCCAGCACCGGCACCTTCTTGGATTCGTCGGCGATGCAGACGAAGCGCCTGGACAGGCTGGCCACGATCTTTTCGCGGGTCAGGGCCGCACCACCGCCCTTGATCATGTGGCCTCGGCCGTCGATCTCATCGGCACCATCGATGTAGACCGACAGGCTGTCGACCTGGTTGGCATCGAGCACCGGAATGCCCAGGGCCTTGAGGCGCTCGGTCGAGGCCTCCGAACTCGACACCGCACCCGGGATCCGGTCGCGCAGACTGGCCAATGCATCGATGAACTTGTTGACCGTGGAGCCGGTGCCCACACCCACGATTTCGCCGGGCACCACGTATTGAAGCGCGGCCTGGCCGACGAGGGCCTTGAGTTCGTCCTGGGTATAGCTGTTGGTGCTCATGGGAATGGAGGGTGGGTTGGAGGAAAATCAGCGACTCTGCGCTGACTTATTGAACGCCCGAATTATCCAATGTCGCTTCTGCCCTACTCCCTCGCCCGCCCTTTTTTGTTCAGCATGGACGCCGAAAAGGCCCATGAGCTGACCTTGAATGCGCTGGCCCGCACCCAGGGCACCCCCCTGCAATGCGCCTGGTCCACCCGCCGCGTGGACGATCCCTTCGAACTGGCCGGACTGCGTTTTCCGAACCGCATAGGGCTGGCGGCCGGGCTGGACAAGAATGCCCGCTGCATCGACGGCCTGGGGGCCCTGGGATTCGGCTTTGTCGAAGTCGGCACGGTGACCCCGCTGGGCCAGCCCGGCAACCCCAAGCCACGCATGTTCCGCCTGCCCGATGCGCAGGCCCTGATCAATCGGCTCGGCTTCAACAATGACGGCCTCGATGCCTTCATCGCCAACGTCAAACAGGCGCGTTTCCGCCAGCGACCGGGCCAGCCCATGCTGCTGGGCCTGAACATCGGCAAGAACGCCGCCACCCCCATCGAGCGGGCCACCGAGGATTACCTCGTCTGCCTCGACGGGGTCTATCCCCATGCCGACTATGTGACCGTCAACATCTCGAGCCCGAACACCAAGAACCTGCGGGCCTTGCAGAGCGACGAGGCCCTCGATCAGTTGTTGGGCGCCCTGGCCGCACGCCGTGCCGAATTGGCGTCACGCCACAGTCGCAAGGTGCCTTTGTTCGTGAAGATCGCCCCGGATCTCGACGAGGCCCAGATCGACGTGATCGCCGCCACGCTGCAACGCCATGGCATGGACGGCGTGGTGGCCACCAACACCACGCTGAGCCGCGACAAGGTGCAGGGCCTGCCCCATGGGGACGAGGCCGGAGGGCTCAGCGGCGCCCCGGTCCTGGCCATGAGCAACCAGGTCATCCGGCTGTTGCGCGAGCGGCTGGGTGCCGGCTACCCCATCATCGGGGTCGGTGGCGTCATGAGTGCCGAGGATGCGGTCAGCAAGCTGGATGCCGGCGCCGATCTGGTGCAGATCTACACCGGCCTCATCTACCGAGGCCCGAGCCTGGTGACCGATGCGGCCCTGGCGCTCAAGGCCTGCCGCACGCGCTGAACACGGCGCTCAGCCCTTGACCGGCAGCGCCGTGTAGTAATACGAAAGGCGTTGCTGGGGATTGAGCCACTGGAAGACATCGGCAGGCAATGCCGTCGGCCGTATCGCCTCGACGATCTTCATGTCGGCCTCCTGACTGAGATCGAGCACCGGCGCATCGTCCTTGAGCATCTCGGGGCTGTAGAGCAACACCTTGGGCCGCATGCTGCTGGCGCCGGGCTCGATCACCAGGGCCAATGAACCGTCATTGAGCATCACCACCGTGCCGGGGGGGTAGATACCCAGCAGCTTGATCAACAGGCTCAGCAACAGCTTGTCGAGCTTGTGCGTTTCATTCTTGAAAAGAATGCCCAGGGCCTCGGTCGGCATCAGTGACGGCCGCCCGCTGGCCTCCGGGGAGCACAGGCGGTCGTAACGATCCACGATCGCGAGGATGCGCCCCCCCTGGCAGATCTCCTTCTTGCCCAGAGGCCAGCCCGACCCATCCAGGGCTTCATGGTGATCGGCGATGACGAGCAGGGCCTGGGGCGAAAACGCACCGGATTCCCTTGCAAACTGGACGCTCAGCTGAACATGCTGGCGATAGAAATCTTCCTCGAATTTCTTGCGTTGAGGGTTCTGCAGAATCTGCGGCGGGATCTTCGCCTTGCCGGCATCGTGGGCCAGCGAAGCCAGGGCCAGGTCGGCGAGCTCGTTCTCTGACAGGCCCAGGTGCTTGCCCAGCAGCATGCTCAAGGTCATGGTGTTGAGCGCATGGAACTGGGGCCCCTGCCCTGCCTTGTCACCCAGCAGATGGAGCAGGATCTCCTGGCTCTGGGCGATGGTCGAAGCCGTGTCACGGGCAATGCCCGCCAGTTCCTCGCCTGCGGCACGAGGTGATCGGGTGAGGTTCAGCAGAGCATCGCGG
>JAFAMV010000227.1 GCA_019233055.1 Curvibacter sp. | reverse complement strand
CGAACTTCTGGACGCGTCCGGAGTTCCGGCTGTATGTGAGCAAGTTCAACTGGAACACGGCGGCGGCGGCGGCCAATGCGGCCAGCTTCGGCGCCAACGGGCAGACCAACGCCACCACCTTCGGTGCGCAGGTCGAGTACTGGTGGTGAAAGACTCCAAGCCGGGCATGCGGGGGCGCTCCTGCATGCCTGTTCATGCGGAGGTGCCGGGCACCCCCGCTTTTTGGGACGGATCGGTGCCGGCGGCGTGAAGCACGCCAACAATGTTCGAAATTTCAGGAGACAAGCATGCAAGTGAACAAGACCTTCAAGGTGCTGCGCCGTGGCGCGCGGGCGTGGGCCGTGGCCGGCGCGCTGGGGGCGGCTGCCGGCATGGCCCAGGCGGCGGGCGTGACGCTCACCATCTCCTGCGGGTCGGTGGGGCAGGACTTCGAGTTCTGCAAAAAGGCGGCGGACGAGTGGAGTGCCAAGACCGGCAACACCGTCAAGCACCTGTCCATCCCGCAGTCCACCACCGACATCCTCGGGCTGTTCCGCCAGATGTTCGCGGCCCGCTCGACCGACCTCGATGTGCTGACGGTCGATGTGGTCTGGCCGGGGCTGCTCAAGGACCACCTGCTCGACCTCGGTCCCTACACCCATGGGGCCGAGAAGGAGCACTTCCCCGCCATCGTCAAGAACAACACGGTCAACGGCCGGCTGCTGGCCATGCCCTGGTTCACCGATGCCGGGGTGCTGTATTACCGCAAGGATCTGCTGGCCAAGTATGGCGAGAAGCCTCCCACGACCTGGGCCGAGATGGGCAGTGTGGCTGCCCGCGTGATGGCGGGCGAGCGCAAGGCCGGTCGCGCCGACATGCAGGGCTTCGTGTTCCAGGGAAAGGCCTATGAAGGTCTGAGCTGCAATGCCCTGGAGTGGGTGGCCAGCCACCGGGGCGGCAGCATCATCGATGCCGGCGGCAAGATCACCATCGACAACCCCGGCGCGGTCAAGGCCCTGAGCACCGCAGCCGGCTGGATCGGCAGCATCTCGCCCACCGGCGTGCTGAACTATGGCGAGGAAGACGCGCGCGGCGTGTTCCAGAACGGCAATGCCGTGTTCATGCGCAACTGGCCCTACGCCTGGTCGCTGTCCCAGGGGGCCGACAGCCCGGTCAAGGGCAAGGTCGGCGTCATGGCCCTGCCGCATGGCGAGGACGGCAGCTCGGCGGCCACGCTGGGCGGCTGGCAACTGGCGGTGAACCGGTATTCCACCCATCCCGCCGAGTCCGCCGACCTGGTGATGTACCTGACCAGCCGCACGCAGCAGAAAGACCGCGCGGTGCGGGGCTCCTACAACCCCACGATCGAGTCGCTCTACAAGGACCCGGACGTGCTGGCGGCCAACCCCTTCTATGGCGACCTCTACGACACCTTCGTGCATGCGGTGCCGCGTCCGGCCACCGTCACCGGAGCCAAGTACAACGAGGTCTCGGCCGCGTTCTGGAATGCCACCCACGATGTGCTGGCCGGCAAGCTCCCGGCCGACGAGGCCGTCCGGAAACTCGAGGACAAGCTGAACTCGGTGCGCCGGGGGCCGAACTGGTGAGGCCGCGATCCACGGCATGCCCGAATGTTCTCTGGATGACCCGATGAGTCCGCCCCTTTCCCAGATGACCCGTGCGCGGCGCCGCAGCGCCTGGGTCTTCCTGGCGCCCTCCTTGCTGGTGCTGTTGCTGGTGGCCGGCTGGCCGCTGGCCCGCACCATCTATTTCAGCTTCACCGATGCCTCGCTCGAGAGCATCGGCGACGCCAGCTATCGCCTGGTGGGGCTGGAGAACTATGTCGGGCCCTACGGGGTCTTCAACTTCGGCACCCGGGCAGGCTTCTGGCACACCGACTGGGGCGTGGCGATGCGCAACACCTTGCGCTTCGCCGCGGTCTCGGTCAGCCTCGAGACCCTGCTGGGACTGGTGTTCGCCCTGGTGCTCAATGCCGATTTCAAGGGACGTGCCCTGGTGCGCACCGCCGTGCTGGTGCCCTGGGCCATCCCGACCATCGTGTCGGCCAAGATGTGGGCCTGGATGCTGCACGACCAGTACGGCGTCATCAACGCCCTGCTCAAGGGCCTGGGCCTGATCCACGCCAACCTGGCCTGGACCGCCGACCCCGCCTATGCGCTGTGGGCCGTGGTGCTGGTCGACGTCTGGAAGACCACGCCCTTCATGGCCCTGCTGATCCTGGCGGCCCTGCAGATGCTGCCGCGCGACTGCTATGAGGCGGCCCGTGTCGACGGCATCCACCCGGTCAGGGTGTTCTTCAAGGTCACCCTGCCGCTGATCCGTCCGGCCTTGATGGTCGCGGTGATCTTCCGCCTGCTCGACGCGCTGCGAGTCTTCGACCTGATCTATGTGCTGACCTCGAACAGCGAGGACACGCTGAGCATGTCGGGCTATGTGCGCCGCGAGATGGTCGACAACAACTACGTGGGGCTGGGTTCGGCCGCCTCGACGGTGCTGTTCCTGGTCATCGGCGCCTGCACCCTGCTGTACCTGAAGATCTCGCGCACCCGTCTGGGCGGTCCCGAGTCGCACTGAAGAGGCCGCACCATGACTCCCTTCCGACGCCATTGGCTGGCCTCGCTGGCGCTGTATGCGCTGGTGGCGGTGATCTGCCTGTTCTGCCTGTTCCCCTTCTACTTTGCCGTCGTCACCTCGTTCAAGTCCGGCAGCGAGCTGTTCAGCAGTTCGTTGTGGCCGCAGTCTGTCTCGCTGAAGAACTACGTGTCGCTGTTCACCCTCAGCGAGCAGCCCTTCCTGCGCCACATCCTCAACTCGCTGGGGGTGTCCTGCGGGGTGGTGGCCCTGTCGCTGATCCTGGGCGTGACCGCCGCCTATGCGCTCGGGCGCATCGAATTCAGAGGGCGGGGCCTGTTGCTGATGACGGTCCTGTCGGTGTCCATGTTCCCGCAGGTGGCGGTGCTGTCGGGCCTGTTCGAGCTGATGCAGGCGCTGCATTTCTACAACCACTGGTGGGGCCTGATGCTGCCCTACATGATCTTCACGCTGCCCTTCACGATCTGGGTGCTCACCACCTTCGTGCGGGAGCTGCCCAAGGAGCTCGAAGAGGCCGCCATCATGGACGGCTGCTCTCCCTGGGGCATCGTCGTCAAGGTGTTCCTGCCGGTGATGTGGCCGGCCCTGGTGACCACCGGCCTGCTGGCCTTCATCGCGGCCTGGAACGAATTCCTGTTCGCGCTGACCTTCGTGCTCGACAACAGCGATCGCACGGTCCCGGTGTCGATCTCGCTGATCAGCGGCGCGGACAAATACGAGGTGCCCTGGGGCAAGATCATGGCGGCTTCGGTGCTGGTCACCCTGCCCTTGATTGCCCTGGTGCTGGTTTTCCAACGAAAGATCGTCGGCGGGCTCACCGCTGGCGCAGTCAAAGGCTGAAACGATGAACTTCCCTCTCCAACCCTGGTGGCGCGGCGGCGTGATCTACCAGATCTACCCGCGCAGTTTCCAAGACAGCAACGGTGACGGCATCGGCGACCTGGCCGGCATCACCCGGCGCCTGCCCTACCTGGCCGGCCTGGGCGTCGACGCCGTCTGGCTCTCGCCCTTCTTCCGCTCGCCGATGAAGGACTTCGGCTATGACATCTCGGACTACTGCGATGTCGACCCGATCTTCGGCTCGCTCGCCGACTTCGACGCCTTGGTGGCCGAGGCGCACCGGCTGGGATTGCGCGTGTTGATCGACCAGGTGCTCAGCCACAGTTCCGACCAGCATCCCTGGTTCGCCGAGTCGCGCAGCGATCGGCACAACCCCAAGGCCGACTGGTATGTGTGGGCCGATCCGCAACCCGACGGCACGCCGCCCAACAACTGGCTGTCCATCTTCGGCGGCAGTGCCTGGCAGTGGGACACGCGGCGCTGCCAGTACTACCTGCACAACTTCCTGACCAGCCAGCCCGATCTGAATTTCCACCTGCCGGCCGTGCAGGACGCGGCCCTGGACACCCTGCGCTTCTGGCTCGACCGGGGGGTCGACGGTTTCCGTCTGGATGTGGTGAATTTCTTCTTCCACGACGCCCAGTTGCGCAGCAACCCCGGTCGCGGCGGGGCCACCGACGATCCGGCGCTCAACCCCGTCAACCCCTACGGCTGGCAGTACCACCGCTACGACAAGAGCCAGCCCGAGAACCTGGGTTTTCTGCAGCGCCTGCGCCGCCTGCTCGACGAGTACCCCGGCACCACCTCGGTGGGCGAGATCGGCGACGACCAGACCCTGGAGCGCATCGCCGAATACACCGGGGGAGGGGACAAGCTGCACATGGCCTATGGCTTCGACCTGCTCGGGGCGCCGCACGACGCCCCCTATCTGCACGGGGTGATCGAACGCTTCGGTCGGGTGGTGCGCGACGGCTGGGCCTGCTGGTCCCTGTCCAACCACGATGTGACCCGGGTGGCCACGCGCTGGAGTCAGGGCGCGGAGCACGATGCAGCCTGGCTGCGCCTGGCCTTCGCGTTGCAACTCAGCCTGCGTGGTTCGCCCTGCATCTACCAGGGCGACGAACTGGGTCTGCCCGAGGCGCGCCTGGCCTATGAGGATCTGCAAGACCCTTACGGCATCACCATGTGGCCCGAATATGTGGGGCGCGACGGCTGCCGCACCCCGATGGTCTGGGAGGCGGACGCCCCGGGCGCCGGCTTCAGCAGTGCGCCCGCCACCTGGCTGCCCGTGTCGCCGCAGCACCTGCCTCTGGCGGTGTCGGCGCAGCAGCATGCGGACTCGCTGCTGGCCTTCTACCGTGCCATGCTCTCCTGGCGCAGGACGCAGGACTGCCTGCAGCAGGGTGAGTTGCATCTGCTGCCGGTGCATCCGCAGGTGCTGGCCTTCGTCCGCTCGCTGCCCGGCCGGGACCTGCTCTGCGCCTTCAACCTCGGGGCCGCCGCCCTGGACTACGCCTTGCCCCAAGGCCTGCAGGCGAGGGCCCTGGCGCACGGCTGCCCACTGTCCGGCGCTGTCCTGCGCGGCGCCGTGCTCGAGCTGCCGGCCTTCGGCGCAGCCTATGTCGAGCTCGGTGCCGACAGCCCCACCGCCCTCTAGGAGCCTGCATGTCCGAGATCCAATTCGAGGCCGTCTGCAAGCGGTATGGCGAACAGCCCAACACCATCGAGCGGGTGAACCTGCACATCGCCCAGGGCGAATTCGCCGTCTTCGTCGGGCCCTCGGGCTGCGGCAAATCGACCCTGCTGCGCATGGTGGCCGGCCTGGAGGACATCAGCAGCGGCGAACTGCGCATCGGCGGGCGCCGTGTCAACGAGGTGCCGCCCGCCCAACGCGGTGTGGCCATGGTGTTCCAGAGCTATGCGCTGTACCCGCACATGACGGTCTACGACAACATGGCCTTCGGTCTGCGCCAGTCCCGTCAGTCCCAGTCCAGCATTGACGAGCGCGTGCGCAAGGCGGCCCGGGTCCTGCAGCTCGAAGCGCTGCTGGAACGCCTGCCCAAGGCCCTGTCAGGAGGACAGCGCCAGCGGGTGGCCATCGGGCGGGCCATCGTGCGCGAGCCCCAGGTCTTCCTGTTCGACGAGCCGCTGTCCAACCTCGATGCGGCGCTGCGCGTGCAGACCCGGCTCGAGATCGCCAAGCTGCACCAGGACATCGGCCACGCCAGCATGGTCTATGTGACCCACGACCAGGTCGAGGCCATGACCCTGGCCGACAAGATCGTGCTGCTCAATGCCGGCGAGGCGGTGCGGCGCGAGGGCAGCGTGGCACAGTGCGGTGCGCCGCTCGAGCTCTATCACCATCCGGTCAACAGGTTCGTGGCCGGCTTCATCGGCTCGCCGAAGATGAACTTCATCCCGGCGCAATTCGATTCGGCCAACCCGGGCCTGGCCCGGGTGCGCATCGGCGGGAAGGATTTCGAGCTGCAGGTCGATGCCCGTCGCCTGCAGCCAGGCGCCCCCTGCACCGTGGGGGTGCGTCCGGAGCATCTGCGTCTGTCCGTTGCGGGCGCACCCAATACCCTGTCGGGGCAGGTGGCCTTCATCGAACACCTGGGCGAGGCCAGCTACCTCTATGTGCGCCTGCCCGGCGGCGAACTGATCACCCTGCGTCAGGATGGGCGCCTGTTCTGCGAGGTCGGCGAGCCCAAGCATCTGCAACTGCCCGCCGACAGCCTGCATCTGTTCGATGAAGCCGACCTGGCCTGTCGCAGGACCGCCGAGATCGAGGGCCTGTCCAGGGTCTGAATGCCCCGGGCCCTCCCTGTTTCCCTGTTCAAGACCATGTTTGATTCCTCCGAGGCTCCGGGCGAGCCGCACCCCGGCCATCCCCGTCTGCTGGGCGACATCGGCGGCACCCATGCGCGCCTGGGCTGGCAACCCAGCGCACAGGCGCCGCTGGAGCGGGTCCAGGTGCTGCGCTGCGCGGACCACCCCGGTCTGGCCGAGGCCCTGCAGCACTATCTGGCCACCCAGCGGCTGCCCCGGCCCGCCTGCGCCGCCCTGGCCATGGCCAACCCGGTGACGGGCGACATGGTGCGCATGACCAACCACCACTGGGCGTTTTCAATCGGTGCGCTGCGCCGACACCTGGGGCTGCGTCGGCTGCTGGTGCTCAACGATTTCACCGCGCTGGCCCTGTCGCTGCCCGGTCTGCCGGCTGCGGTGCTGCGGGCGGTCGGCGGTGGGCAGGCCCTGCCCGGAGGGGCGCTGGCCCTGCTCGGGCCCGGCACCGGACTCGGGGTGTCGGGGCTGAGCCGTCAGGGGGCGGCGGTGCTGCCGCTCTCGGGCGAAGGCGGGCATGTCTCCCTGGCGGTGGCCGATGCGCGTGAATTCGCCCTGCTCGAGGTGCTGCAGCGCCGCTTCGGCCATGTGTCCGCCGAGCGGGTGCTATCAGGCTCCGGCCTGCTGGCCCTGTACCAGGCGATGCAGGCCCTGGCGGGCGCGGCGCCCGCGCCGCAGTGGCAGACCCCGGCCGAGGTGATGGCCCAGGGCCTGGCCGAGCCCGATTCCCTGGCCCGCCAGACCCTGGATCAGTTCTGTGCCTTCCTCGGCAGCGTGGCCGGCAACCTGGCCCTGACCCTGGGTGCCCGCGGCGGGGTGTTCATCGGCGGGGGCATCGTGCCGCGCATGGGGGCGCTGTTCGAGGCCTCGCCCTTCCGCCGGCGCTTCGAGGACAAAGGGCGCTTCGGACCCTATCTGCAGCAGATCCCGACCTGGGTCATCGACGACCCTCTGCTGCCGGCCCTGCAGGGGGCCTCGCTGGCGCTCGACAGGGCGGGCTGAGCGTCGCGGCCCGGGGCGCCTAGGGCGATTCTTCGAACAGGCCGATCAGCAGCTGCCGCATCCAGGCCAGCGCCGGCTCGTGCTCGTGGCGCCGGCTCCAGTGCAGCGAGACCCGGAAATCGCGCAGGCGCAGATGCGGCTCGATCAGGCAATAGCCGTCGGCCGGCTCGAAGCCCAGGGCCACCTTCCAGGGCAGCAGCACGCCCAGGTCGGTGCTGCGCACCAGGGCCGGCAGGGCCAGGAAATTCGAGGTCTCGAGCCGCACGCGGTGTTCCAGGTGCAGCATCTGCAGGATGCGCAGCGTGTCGCTGTGCGAGCGCACCGCCACGTACTCGAGCCCGGCCAGGTCGTCCAGCCGCAGCTCGCTGCCGGCGTGCCGTTGCGCAAAGGGGTGGCCGGCGCGCAGCAGCAGCAGGTAGTGGTCGCTGAGCAGGTTCAGATGCGCGGTGCCGCTGACGCCCGGCAGAAAGCCGAAGGCGAAGTGCAGCTGGCCGCTGTCCAGGGCGGCGGCGATCTCGGCCTGCGGCAGCGGCCGGGCCTCGATGCGCAGACGCGGCGCCTGCTGGTGCAGCGCCTGCATCAGGCGCGGCAGGAAGCGGGCCTCACCGATGTCGGTCAGGTGCAACCTGAACACCGCGCCCGAATGCAGGGGGTCGAAGGCCTCCTCGTGCTGCAGGCCGGCCTCCAGCAGGGCCAGCCCGCCCTGCACCGAGCGCGCCAGCCGCTCGGCCCGTTCGGTGGGCCGCACCCCGCCCGGGGCCCGTTCGAACAGCGGGTCGCGCAGTTGCAGGCGCAGCCGCGTCAGCGCCTGGCTGGTCGAGGGCTGGGACAGGCCCAGCTGCTCGGCTGCGCGGCTCACATTGCGGGTGCGGTAGATGGCGTCGAAAACCCGCAGCAGGTTCAGGTCCAGGTTTGAATTATTGGTCATGCCAATGATCGATAGTAGGTTCATATTATTGATCTATGGACTGGCGATGCGGACACTGCGGGGCATGACTGAGCACGCCCCAATGACCGACCCCGCCCTCACCGACCCCGCCCCCACCGATGCCGCCGCCGCCTTGGGCCAGCCCCCGCGCCGCCCCACCGTGCGTGAAGCCTGCTTCCGCCTGCTGCGCGCCTTCGGCATCGACACCGTCTTCGGCAACCCC
>JAFAMV010000070.1 GCA_019233055.1 Curvibacter sp. | reverse complement strand
CTCGACGTGCTGCTGTTCGACCGCAGCAGCCGCCAGGCCCGCTTGACCGAGGCCGGCCAGGAGCTGCTGCGCGAAGGCGAGCGCCTGCTCGACGAGGTCGACGCCATCGCCAACCGCGTCAAGCGGGTGGCCACGGGCTGGGAGCCCGAGCTGACCATCGCCTGCGATGGAGTCATCACCCGCAGCACTCTGCTCGAACTGGCGGGCGACTTCTTCGCCCTGCAGCCCCCGACCCGGTTGCGCCTGCGCGACGAGATCATGGGCGGCACCCTGCAGGCCCTGCTGCTGGGCCATGCCGACCTGGCACTGGGCGTCAGCATGGACAGCGCCCCCCAGAATGGCATCCAGCTGCGCGAACTGGGCCCCCTGAGCTTCATCTACGTGATGTCGCCCAACCACCCCCTGGCCCAGGTGCCCGAGCCCCTGCGCGACAACCTGATCCGCCAGCATCGGGCCGTCGCGGTCGCCGACACCACCCAGCGTGGCCGCCGCATGACGGTCAACATCCTGCCCGGACAGGATGTGTTCACCGTCCCGACCATGCAGGCCAAGGTGGAAGCTCAGCTGCGCGGCCTCGGCGCCGGCTTCCTGCCCGAGCCCCTGGTGCGTGCCTACCTCGATGCCGGCCTGCTGGTCGAGAAGAAACTCGAGCGGCCCCAGCGGCAGATGCGCAGCGGCTATGCCTGGCGCTCGCCGGCCGGCAGCCGCCCGGGGCGGGCGCTGCAATGGTGGCTGGATCGCCTGGAGGCGCCGACCACCCGCCAGGCCTTGCTGGAACGCTGCAACTGAGCCCCGGCCGGGGCCTCCAGCGCGTCACGGCTTGTGCTGGCTCAGCCAGAGCTCCCTCGAATTGGGTTAGGCTGTCAGCCATCGAACAACCGGTCCAATGCGACCACGGAGACCCGCCATGGCAACACGCCCCCGCAACGCTCGCAACCCTCGGCTCAAGCCGGCGCCCAGCCCCCGTCCCGTTCTGCGCATCGCCGTCGTCGGTGCCGGCATGGCCGGCATCGCCTGCGCCAGGACCCTCGCCCAGGCAGGCCATCAGGTCGAGGTCTTCGAGGCCGGCGAGGTGGTGGGCGGCCGCATGGCCACGGTCGACAGCCCCTTTGGCGGCTTCGACTCCGGGGCCCAGTACTTCACGGTGCGCGACCCCCGCTTCGAGCAGGTGCTGGCGCTCTCGCCCCGGGTGGTGCGCCCCTGGAGCGCCAACGCGGTGCGCGTGCTCGACGAACAGGGCCAGGTCAGCTCGCCGAGCCTGCCCCATCCCGAGCCGCACTGGGTGGCGACGCCCGGCATGGACAGCCTGCTGCGCACCTGGGCCCAGCCGCTGCAGGACCAGAAGCGCCTGCATCTGCGCACCCGGGTGGTCGGGCTGGAGCGTGACACCCTGTCCTCCACGCAATGGCAGCTGCGCACCGAAGCCGTCGAATCCGCCGCCCAGGTGCATGCCGGCTTCGACCGGGTCGTGCTGGCCCTGCCGGCGCCCCAGGCGCAGGCCTTGCTGGGCCAGGCACCCGGCGCACAGGCCCTGGGCGAGGCGCTGGAGCCGGTCAGCCTGGCCCCCTGCTGGACCCTGATGCTGGCCTTCCCGCAGGCGGTGCAGCCCGGCCTCACCACCCTGGGGCCGCAATGGAACGCGGCCCGCAGCACCCACCACCGCATCGCCTGGCTGGCGCGGGAGTCCTCCAAGCCCGGCCGCAGACAGGTCGAACGCTGGACCGTTCAGGCCAGCGACACCTGGTCGACCGAACACCTGCAGGACAGCCCTGAGCGGGTACAGGCCAAGCTGCTGCGCGCCTTTGCCGATGTGACCGGCATCCACGCCACGCCGGCCCACCTCGCCGTACAGCTCTGGCCTGCCGCCAAGACGCTGAGACCGCTGGGGCAGACCCACCTTTGGGACCATCTCCACGGCCTCGGGGTGTGCGGCGACTGGTGCCTGGGCCATCGGGTCGAAGACGCCTTCGTGTCCGGTCTCAGTCTGGCCCTGGCCCTGGCCTGAGCGGAATCCGCCGAAGGAGGCCGCCCCGCTGATGCCTGCGCCCTACATCGGCCGGTTCGCCCCCTCTCCCACGGGCCCGCTGCATGCGGGCTCGCTGGTCGCCGCCCTGGCCAGTTGGCTGGACGCGCGGGCCCATGGCGGTCGCTGGCTGGTGCGCATCGAAGACATCGACCCCCCACGCTGCAGCCCCGGGGCCGACCAGCAGATCCTGCGGCAACTCGCCGACTGCGGACTGCTGCCGGATGAAACCCCGGTCTGGCAGTCGGCCCGGCATGCGCTGTACCGGGCCGCGCTGGACCGATTGAGCGACCGCGGGCTGGCCTATGGTTGCGCCTGCACCCGCAAGGACATCGAACAGGCGCTGTTGGCGGCCGGCATCCAACGGACCCGCCACCATGCCGCCGTCTACCCGGGCACCTGCCGCGCCGGCCTCAACGGACGCGCGGCCAGGGCGTGGCGCGTGCGCAGCGATCTGGCGCTGGGCCAGGGCGGCGGGGTGGTGAACTGGCGCGACCGGGCACTGGGCCCCCAGAGCCAGGATGTGCCCCAGGAGGTGGGCGACTTCGTGCTGCTGCGCGCCGACGGGCTGTGGGCCTATCAGTTGGCCGTGGTCGTCGACGATGCCGAACAGGGCGTCAGTGATGTGGTGCGCGGCGCCGATCTGTGTGACAACACGGCCCGGCAGATCCTGCTGCAGCAGGCCCTGGGACTGCCGACGCCGCGCTACCTGCACACCCCGCTGGTGCTTGACGCACGCGGCGAGAAACTCTCGAAGCAGCATGGTGCTCCGGCCATCGACACCAGCAGCCCCGAGCGGGCTCTGGCCGCGCTGCGGCAAGCCGCTGCCGTGCTGGACTTGCCGGCCATCGACGGCGCGCCGACAGAGCCGCCAGGCCGGGCCCTGGCCTCCTGGACCCGGGCCTGGCAGGCCATTCAGTCACGCTGAGAGATCCGTCCGGCGGCGGACTGCCTACAATCCTGCTCCATTTCCGTGCCCATTCCGGCCTGCCGCCTCCCAAGGCAAGGCGCTCTTCGATTGCCGATCCCATGCAACAGCCCTCTTCCTCCGACACCCAGCCTGACACGGCACCAGACTCTGAAGCGCCCGACAGCCCCCACGGCGCGCCGGCTTCGGTGGCGTTTCCCAAGACCATCAAGAGTTTCGTCAGGCGCGCAGGTCGCACCACCACCGGCCAGGCCAAGGCCTTCGAGACCTGGGGACCCCGTTACGTGCTGCCCTACAGGGCGCAGGCATTGGACCTGACCCAGGCCTTCGGCCGCCAGGCGCCGGTGGTGCTCGAAATCGGTTTTGGCATGGGCGACGCCACCGCCAAGATCGCCCAACTGAGACCGGACACCGACTTCCTCTGCTGCGAGGTCCATGAGCCCGGCGTGGGAGCGCTGCTCAAGCACATCGGCGAACAGTCGCTGGACAACATCCGCATCCTCCAGCATGACGCCGTCGAGGTGATCGACCACATGGTGCCCCCGGCCAGCCTGGCCGGGGTGCACATCTTCTTCCCTGACCCCTGGCACAAGACCAAGCACAACAAGCGTCGCCTCATCCAGGCGCCCCTGGTGGCCAAGCTCGCGGCCAGACTGGCTCCGGGGGGGTATCTGCATTGCGCCACCGACTGGCAGCCCTACGCCGAGCAGATGCTGGTGGTGCTCGGCCAGGAGCCGCTGCTGCGCAACAGCCAGGCCGACGGAGGCTATGCCCCCAAACCGGACTACCGTCCGCTGACCAAATTCGAGAATCGCGGACTGAAGCTCGGCCATGGAGTCTGGGACCTGGTCTTCATCCGGCGCTGAAAGCGCGGCCTGCCCCTGAAAAGGGGTCAGCCTCAGCGATGAGGCATTTATGCGACAAATGAGTGCACACACGGAATTTCAACGGTGGCGGGAGGGCTGGAGGCGCACCGTGATTCCAAAAAACGCTACCATTTACCAAGTCTCACAATTAAGCCGCGCGGAGTCCCCCGATCTGCTCATGCGCCGGCCAATGAAGGGTGTTCCTCGGATGCAGCCGCCGGCAACTATCGAGCCTTGACCGCCGCCCCATCCGCGCTCTCTTTCTTCCTGCAAAGCTGATTTTGACAACGAAGCCTCTACTGCAGCATCTGGTTGAAATCACGGGTCACCGAGATCACGCGCGGCTCGAGATTTCAGTCATTTCAGCGCTCCACCAACTGGGTGGCGTGCCGGTCGTGCGTGCATTGGAGGTCGTCTCGATCGGTGAGGAGACCTACGTCCGACCCAAGGCCTGGATCGATGGCGACACGCTCCATTCGATCGAAGAACCCGAACATGCCGAAGGGACGCGCCTGCCCCTGGCCGCCTACCCGGCGCTGGCACGCTGCATCGCCGAGCGCAGCGCCAGTGTCGAGGAAGACCAGGGTGCCGGCGGCTATGCCCTGTGGCTGCCGGTCTGGCTGCAGGACAAGGTGGTCGCCTGTCTGGAGTTGCGCAACGGCAGCCCCTTCAGCCCCGAGATCCTCAATGTGATCCATGGCATCTTCCATGTCTACCGCAACTACCAGAGCCTGCTGGATTACAGCGAACGCGATGCGCTGACCGGGCTGTTCAACCGCAAGACATTCGATGCCGAGTTTGCCCGGCCCGTGGCGCAGGGACACGGCGGCCCCAGCGAGCACGACGATCACCCGCAACAACCCCAGCACTGGCTGGCGGTGGTGGACATCGACCACTTCAAGCAGGTCAACGACCGCTTCGGTCACCTCTATGGGGATGAGGTGCTGATCCTGATGGCCAATCTGCTTCGCTCCTCGTTCCGGGCCCAGGACCGGATCTTCCGCTTCGGTGGCGAGGAGTTCGTCATCCTGCTGCGCTCGGCCAGCCTGGAGACCGCGCGCCAGATCTTCAACCGCTTCCGCATGGCGGTCGAGGCGCATGCCTTCCCCCAGGTGGGGCGCGTCACGGTCAGCCTGGGCTTCGTCAGCACCCGACATGGCTCATCGGTCGAGATCCTCGGCCATGCCGACCAGGCGCTTTACTACGCCAAGGAACATGGCCGCAACCAGGTTTGCCATTACGACGAACTGGTGAAGGCCGGCGACCTGCAACCCCAAGCCGCCGCGCACGACGACGTCGAACTGTTCTGAGCCTGTTCTGAACACCCCCCGGCGCCCTTCCCTCGGGCGCAGGTGCTTCTGGCCAGCCCCTGCACACCCCCGGAACACCCGGCTCAGGAAGACTGCACGGCCCGTCGGGTCTGGCGTTGCGCCACGGTGAAGGAATACCAGAACAGCACGACGGCCACCGTCGAGAAGGTCCAGTAGTCGGTCGGCGCCACCCAGAACCAATGCTTCTGCCAAGGCACGTTCTGCGGGTTGAAACGGTCCAGCCCGAAGGCCGGGTTGAGCACGAACCAGAGAAAGTCCTCGGTCACCCAGAATTGCATGATGCTGGCCAGGGCCCGGGCCTCCAGACGCCAGGACCAGGTCTGGAAGAAGAATGCCGGGAAGTGGAACATCAGCACCATGAACGAGAACACCCAGGCGTGGTAGCCGGTCATGGCTCGCCCACCCCAGAAGATGTCCAGCAGCCAGTGCTGCTCGATGCGCCAGGTCGGCAGGGCGGCCGCCCAGCCGGCCGGCCCCTCGATCTGGATCTCGACCTTGGCAAAGAAGAAGGCCAGCAAGGCCACCCAGAGAACGGTCAGTATCGGCCGGTAACGCGGCGTTCGCGGCGGCTTCTCACTCACAGTCGGCACCCCATCCACTTCCCCATACCCATTCATCTTCATTTTCTCTGGCTCTTCCTTCGCCTCAGGCCAGGACCTTGGCCAGGACCTGCTGCGCCGCATCCGGGCGCCCCAACGCACGCGACCGCTCCCGCATGGCCGCCAGGGTCTCAGGCTGGCCGAGCAGCAGCCGGACCCGGTACTCCAGCGTGACCCCGTCAAAGGCCTTCAAGGCCACACCCTGCTCCAGCAGGAAATCGGCGTTGCGCTCTTCCTGGCCCGGGATCGGCGAGTTGACGATCATGGGCAGCCCCATGGCCATGCATTCGGAGGTGGTCAGCCCGCCAGGCTTGGTGATCACCAGATCGGCACAGGCCATCAGACGCTCGACGGTGTTCGTGAACCCCTGCGGGAACAGGCGCCCGGGGTAGGTCTGCGCCAGCGCCTGCAGGGCCGCCAGGGTCTGGGTGTTCCGCCCGGCCAGCACCACGAGCTGGAAGTCGGTCTCCAGGCCCATGAGCCGCTGCGCGATCGTCTCCAGGCTGCCGACGCCGGCCCCGCCCCCCATCAGCAGCAGGGTGGTCCGGGCCGGGTCCAGTCCGTACTCGGCCGCACACACCGAGCGCTCCGGCGCCTGGCCGAAGGCCGGCATGATGGGGATGCCCGTGACCTCGATGGCCTGGGCCGCGATGCCCTGGGCCCGCATGCGGAACGCCACTTCTTCATTGGCCGCGAAATAGCCGGCCATGCCCTCGTGGACCCACAGTCGATGGAGGTCGAAATCCGTCACCTGCACCCAGACCGGACAGCTCAGCTCGCCGATGCGGGTCAACCGCGCCAGCATCTCGGCGGGCAGGAAATGGGTGCAGATGATGGCGTCGGGTTTGAGCGTGCGGATCTGCTTGCGCAGGGCGCGGGCGTTCATGCGCTCCAGCCCCCGGCGCAGGCGCTCCATCGAGCCGTCGGGTTTGGCCCCGTTCGTGTAGTTGTAGAGGTAGCCCCACAGCGTGGGCGCCTTGTCGACCAGCTTGACGTAGAAATCGGTGTAGATCTTGCGAAAGCCCGCGGTCACGAAATCCATGGTGTCCAGGTGCATGACCTCGCCGACAGCGGGATTGTCGAGCGCGCAGGCGCGCAGGGCTTCGGCCGCACGGGTGTGACCCATGCCGGCGGACACGCTCATGATCAGGAGCTTTTGAGGGCGCATGCTTGCCTTGGGTGGAATTGGAATGACGGACTCCCGTTGCATCGTCATGGCCGCAGCGCTGCCCGGCCGGATCGCGGCGCAGCTTAACCGACGCGCATGACAAAGGCATTTCCAAGGCGCCCCCCCGCGCCAAACACGCCGATACCTTGGCAGGCCCGGCGCGGTATGCTCGCCCCCTTCTCCGCAACCGGCTGCCCCCCATGTCCATCGAACTCCCTCGCGAAGCCCGGCAGCAGGCCGTGGCCTCGCTGGAACGCTACTTCCAGGTCCACCATGACGAGCGCATCGGCAACATCGCCGCCGCCGCCCTGCTCGGCTTCTTCCTCGAAGAGGTCGCGCCCCTGGTCTACAACCAGGCGGTCGCCGAGGTCCAGGAGCGCCTCGCCTTGCGGGTGAACGAAATCGATCTCGAGGTTCACGAAGAGCCATTCGCCTACTGGCGGAAGTACGATCGCAGTCAAAGATCCTGAGTGGCATTTCCCCGTGCGCTGCGCGGGGCCGACCGGCCGAAGAGAACGACATGAGACAAAGCACCTCGCCCGGCCCCCGGGCGCATCACCTGTTGCCCGATGAGCTGGCCCATCTCCACGAGGTGGCCAACCGTTCGCTGTTCACCCAGTTTGCCGAGCTCTGCGAGGGTGCCCTGATCGTCGACCGGCAGGCCAGGGTCGTGTGGATGAACGAGAAATACCCGCTGCGCCTGGGCCTGCGCGATCCGGCCGCAGCCATCGGCCAACCGGTCGAAGCCATGCTGCCCAACAGCCAGATGCGCGAGGTGGTCGAGAGCGGGCGGCCGATCATGCTCGACATCATGGACTTCGGCAGCGAGTCCTTCGTGGTCCTGCGCCTGCCGCTGCGCAACGAACAGGACGAGGTGATCGGCGGCATCGGCCTGATGCTGCTCGACGACGCCAAGGGCCTGGCCCCACTGGTCTCGCGCTACCACCAGCTGCACCGGGAGCTGGCCGACACCCGCAGCAAGCTGGCCGAGGCCCGCCGCGCCAAGTACACCCTGGCCAGCATCGTCGGCCACAGCCATGCCTGCCTCGAGGTGAAGTCGCAGGCCCGCCGCGCCGCACGGACCGGCGCTGCGGTGCTGATCCAGGGCGAGACGGGCACCGGCAAGGAACTGCTGGCCCAGGCCATCCACAACGCCAGCCTGCGGGCCGACAAGCCCTTCGTGGCCGTCAACATCGCGGCCGTCCCCGAGTCGCTGCTGGAGAGCGAATTCTTCGGCGCGGCCCCTGGCGCCTACACCGGGGCCGACCGCAAGGGCCGCGAGGGCAAGTTCAGGCTGGCCGACGGCGGCACGCTGTTCCTCGACGAGATCGGCGACATGCCCACCGCCTTGCAGGCCAAGCTGCTGCGCGTGCTGCAGGAAGGCGAATACGAAGCCCTGGGCTCGGACCGCCTGCTGAGCACCGATGTGCGCATCGTGGCGGCCACCAGCCGCGATCTGTCGAAGGAGGTCCAGGAGGGGCGTTTCCGGGCCGACCTGTACTACCGGCTCAATGTGGTGACGCTCACCATGCCCCCTCTGCGCGAGCGCATGGACGACCTGCCCCTGCTGTGCGAATACCTGCTCGATGCGCTGTGCCAGCGCATGGGCATGGTGGCCCATGAGCTGTCTGCCGGTGCGCTGGAGGCCCTCCGGCAACACCGCTGGCCCGGCAACATCCGAGAACTCCAGAACGTGCTGGAACGCGCCCTCATGATGGCCGACACCGATGTGCTGCAGGCAGGCGACATCCGCCGCATCCTCGGTCCCTCGACGACCGCCGCCCCCGACGCCCCCACCGAAGAGGCAGAAGAAGCGGCAGCGGCCGTGGCAGTCAAACCGCTGTCCGCCGCCATCGCCGAGGCAGAACGGCAGGCCATCCGCGACGCCCTGAGGGCCTGCGACGGCAACAAGGCGCGCGCCGCCAGCCTGCTCGGCATCTCGCGCACCTCGTTCTACGAGAAGCTCAGCACCTTGCAGATCTGAGCAAGCGACAGCCTGGGGCCGGAGGCTGTACGCCGGGCCGGATGGCCGCGTCCGCATTCCCGGACAGGGCCCGACACCGCTGGCCTCCAAACGCCCCTCAGCGGCCTTCAAACCAAGGGTTATCCCTGATTTTTGAGGGCCGAAGACGCCCCCCGACACCCTGGCCTGCCGTTTGCAATGGAAGCGGCCAGTCCCCAGCGCCACATGCCGGGGCCATCCCTGTTTTCCGGAGACAAACCCCATGCAGTTCCTCATCGTTCTGGCATCGCTATGCTTTCTGATGTTCGTGGCCTACCGTGGCTACAGCGTCATTCTCTTTGCCCCGGTGGCCGCCCTCGGCGCGGTCCTGCTCATCGACCCGACCCTGGTGGCCCCCATGTTCACCGGCCTATTCATGGACAAGATGGTCGGTTTCGTGAAGCTGTATTTCCCCGTCTTCCTGCTCGGTGCGGTGTTCGGCAAGGTGATCGAGCTGTCGGGGTTCTCGAAGTCCATCGTGGCGTCGGTGATCGGCCTCATCGGCCGCGAGCGCGCGATGCTGGCCATCGTGCTGGTCTGCGCACTGCTCACCTACGGCGGCGTCTCGCTGTTCGTGGTGGTGTTCGCGGTCTACCCCTTCGCGGCCGAGATGTTCCGGGCCGGCGGCATCCCCAAGCGCCTGATCCCGGGCACCATCGCCCTGGGCGCCTTCACCTTCACCATGGATTCGCTGCCGGGCACCCCGCAGATCCAGAACATCATCCCGACCACGTTCTTCAAGACC